>JBCCLS010000104.1:0-8448 GCA_039026835.1 Bacteroidota bacterium
AATATTTTTGGTAAAAAACCACTGCCACAGTATCGTTTTGAAAATGGCATTACCATTTCAGGACGTGTCAACAGACCTACTTCTGGGATTGACAAACTATTTTTTCACAATACAAAAAATCACAACGCACGATTCATTGATTTAGATGAAAATCAAAAATTTGAACTCACAGGTTTATTTTTAGAAAAAGAGGAAGATGTACGTTTTTCTTACATGGGTGAAAAAGGTATTTTCAAAAAACCAAGCATGTATCTTCGATTTATTTTGAATGACAAAGAGGATGAAATTCCTGAAGAATTTCTCAACAAATTCAAAGACTTTGACATCAAACGCGAATTTTCCATCCCAAAAGATTTTGATTTTAAAAACCTTGAAAAGTTAGAAACTGTCGTGTTGGAAGGAAAAAAGAAGCGAAGAAGGTACGAAGACCGCTTTATAAAGCGTCCTGAATTGACAATTGTGACCGAAGAAATTGTGAAAGAATTTGATGATACTGCCAATTTTATCCGCCAAAACGGATTCTTCCGACGACAAGAAGGTGGCGAAGTTTTCAATCCGCGGTTGCTTATCGGAGGTGATCCTGTCATCTTCTTTAACAATCAATACTTGCGCAGAGCTAATATGGTGGTTTTGTATAATTTAAAACTAGAAAATATAGAACGCATGATCATTGATCGATCGGCTTCTATTTTATTCAATGGAGAAGTACGTACGGGAATCATCAAAATATTTACCCGCGAAACACCGCTGTTTGATAGAGAAAAGAGAAATTTTGTCTATCTAAATACTAAAACCAGCAAATCATTTGCGACCGCAAAAAAATATTACACGCCAAATTACGGATCATTTGTGAGTCCTGTGTTTCAAAAATACGGCACCATTTCGTGGCTGCCCACAATTGAACTGAATCCTGAAACGCCTACAAACTTTAAAATATATGACACCTTTGCGGACAAGGTAACTGTATTTATAGAAGGAATTTCAGAAAATGGTGATTTAATTTCTGAACGAAAAACGGTCAACATTCGATAGAAGAAAACAAACAAAAACAAGGAAAATATGTAAAAAGACAATCGCTAAAAAATCAATTGCTATGAAGAAAAAATACATGTTACTACTCCTTTGTGCACTCAATGCCATTCCGCTGTTGAGTCAGCAACAAAGTGTGGAAGAAGAATATGCTTCTTATTTCAGTTTACCAAGAGAAGCGTTGCACGTTCACCTGAATAAAACTACTTTTTTTAAGGGTGAAGAAGTTTGGTTTAAAGGATATGCATATGATCAAAAAAACCAATTATCTTCCAAAGCTACCACCAATATCAACGTGGGGATTTACGATGCTGCGGGCAATCAGGTTAAAAAAGCATTGTTTGCTGCGGAAAATGGAGTAACGTATGGAAACTTTGCCATTGATTCTACCTTCGCCGCCGGCACATATTATCTGAAAGCAGAAACCAACTGGATGAAGAATTTTAAAGAGGACAATGCCTTTATTCAAAAAATTGAGATTGTCACAGAAGAAGCACTTCGCACAGAAAAGGAAACTGTCACAGAAAAATTTGATTTTCAATTCTTGCCCGAAGGTGGACACATTGTGGCAGACGTAAAAAATAGTGTTGGTTTTAAAGTCATTAACAACAACGGAAAAGGCGTCACAGCTTCAGGAATTGTGTATGATAACGACAGAAAGCAAGTAGGTTCTTTTGAAAGCAATACGCTTGGCATGGGTAAATTTTTATTTCAACCTGAAGAAAATAAGCAATATACGGCCGAAATTACCTTAGAAAACGGCACAGTAATCAACAAAAACCTTCCAAAAGCAACAGCACAAGGTATTGCACTTACGGTACAAAGTTTGTCAAAAGAACACGTAATTCTTGATTTTGCTACAAACGCAGCAACATTAGAAAACAATCCTGACAAGTCCTATAAAATTCTCATTCATCAAAACGGAAAACTCAAAACGGTGCTCTTTCAATTTGATGCGCTTAAGAAAGCAATTCGCATCCCCAAAAAGGAATTATTTAGCGGTATCATTACAGTGACGGTATTTGATAACGATCAAAATCCAATCCTGGAACGTTTGTTTTTTAACGAATACGGAATTACGCAAACAGATATTAGCATTGCCAAATTAAATACGGTTCAAGATTCTATTTTGCTATCGGTAAAAGCATTGAATCTGAATACAAATGCTAATCTTAGTATTTCCATTTTGCCAGAAGCAACTGAAAGTTACAACCCAAAACACAGCATCCGCTCTAGTTTTTATCTAAAACCGCATGTACGAGGTATTGTGGAAAATCCACAGTATTACTTTCACAACATGGACCGTAGAAAAACCTATGAATTGGATGTATTACTGCTTACCCAAGGTTGGAGTCGCTATGAATGGAAGGCTATTTTTGGAGAAAAACCGACTGCAAAATATCGTTTTGAAAATGGCATTGCACTTTCTGGACGTGTGAATGTCCCGACTTCTGGTGTAAAACAGGTGTTTTTGTATGCGACTAAACATCATAACAGCAAATTTATTGACTTGGACAGCGACCAGCGTTTTGAACTTGCAGGCTTGTTTTTAGAAGAAGACGAAACACTCCGATTCTCATACATTACCGAGAACGGTCCTATGCGAAAACCCAGCATGTATGTGCGATTTTTGACGCCTGATAAAGAAGATAAAATCTCAGATGCATACTTAGAAGAAACTAAAAACATACGATCGGAAACGGCAGCATTCACAATTCCCAAAGATTTTTTCTATAAAAAAGCAGAAGCATTGGAAACAGTCGTATTAAAAGCTGAAAAAGAAAAACCAAAGTACGACTCTTTCTTTTTGATCAATCCAAAGGTCAATGAAATTACCATGGAAGAGTATATTAAATACATAAATCTTGTAGAATATCTAAATTTCAACGGATTCAATGCAGGGCAAACTACTATGGGTGATGTACAAATTGCATCCAGATTAGCTCAGGGCGGCGTTCCGGCAGTATTTTACAATGATATCCGAATTCGAAATTTTAGTATATTTTACGACATGTCACTCGCTGAAATTGAGCGTATTGTCATTGATCGGTATGCTTCTGCACCTAGTATAGATGAACGAAGTATAGGAATTATTAAAATTTATTCAAGAAAGACACCTTTATTTAAGAAATCTGGGCCAGAAATTCCGTATCTTAAGGCATCCGCTCCGGTAGCGTTTGCGAGACAGAAACAATATTATGCGCCAAATTACACCTCCTATTTGAATCCGGTGTTTCAAAAATACGGTGCAATTTCGTGGCATCCTGTGGTGGAATTGAATACAAAAACAGCAACAACTTTTAAAATATATGACACATACACTAAAAACATCACGGTACTCATAGAAGGTATCTCTGAAAACGGTGATCTGATTTCTGAACGGAAAACCATAACGGTCCGATAGTTCTATTATAAAAACGCAACAACAATCAACCAACCTGCGTATAACATTTTAGTAACTAAAAACCGATTCTATATGAAAAACAGGTATGTAATTTTTACAATGCTGCTATGGAGCTGTTTTCAGCTTTTTAGTCAGCAAAAAAGTGTAGAAGAAGAATACACTGCATATTTTAATCTACCTAGAGAAGCGCTGCATGTACATTTGAACAAAACCACTTTTTTTAAAGGAGAAGAAATTTGGTTCAAAGGTTATGCGTATGACCAAAAAAACCAACTTGCATCCAAAGCTACCACCAATATTAACGTGGGAATTTATGATGCAGCAGGCAATCAGGTGAAAAAAGCGTTGTTTGCCGCTGAAAATGGAGTAACGTATGGCAACTTTGCCATTGATTCCACTTTTACCGCTGGAACGTATTATGTGAAAGCGGAAACCAATTGGATGAAAAACTTTACAGAAAGTAATGCCTTCATTCAAAAAATTAAAATCATTACTACTGAAAATCTTAATAAAGATATAGCGACTACAAAAGCTAGTTTCGATTTTCAATTCTTGCCAGAAGGCGGACATGTGGTTGCTAATACTGTAAACAATATTGGCTTTAAAGTCATTGACAATACTGGAAAAGGCATCTCGGCATCAGGAATTTTGTATGATGCGGACGAAAAGCAAGTCGCTTCTTTTGAAAGCAATACACTAGGAATGGGGAAATTTCTATTTCACCCTAAAAAAGATTCACAATACACTGCCAAAATTACACTTGAAAATGGAGCAACCATCACGAAAGAATTTCCAAAAACTACCGCACAAGGAATTTCGCTAGTGTTGCAAAGTCTTTCTGAAAATGACATTATTTTAGATTTTAATACCAATACAACCACACTACAAAACAATCTGAATGCGGACTATAAAATCTTAATTCATCAAAATGGAAAACTTAAAACGATTCCTTTACAATTTGATGGTCCTAAAAAAGTCATTCGCATTCAAAAGAAAGAATTGTTCAAAGGCATCAATACCGTAACTATATTCGATCAGAATAAAAATCCAATTTTAGAACGTTTATTTTTTAATGATCACGGAATTAAATTTACGGACATCTACATCAAGAAGCTAGACACGGTCAAAGATTCCATCTTGTTATCTGTAAATTCTAATAATCTAACTAAAAATGCCAACCTGAGTATTTCTGTTTTACCAGAAGTTACCGAGAGTTATAAACCGCAGCATACTATCATCTCTAATTTTTATCTCAAACCACATGTAAAAGGTATGGTGGAAAATCCGCAGTATTATTTTGAAAACATGAATCGAAAGAAAAAATACGAGTTAGATATTTTATTATTAACCCAAGGCTGGAGTCGCTATGAATGGAAAAATATTTTTGAGTCTAAACCTGCAAATACATATCGTTTTGAAAATGGAATTGCCGTTTCAGGACGTGTGAACCGACCTGCTTCGGGTGTAAAACAACTATTTTTACATGCAACTAAAAATCACAACAGCAAATTCATTGATTTGGACAAAGATCAAAAATTTGAAATTTCAGGAGTATTTTTAGAAGCCGATGAAGAACTCAAATTCTCGTATGTCAGCTCCAAAGGTGCCATGAAAAAACCTGGGATGTACTTGCGATTTTTAACGAAAAATAAGGAAGATAAAATCTCAGAAATCTACTTGGATACTACTAAAATTACGAAAACGGAAACTGCCGATTTCACGGTTCCAGAAGATTTCTTTTATGAAGATGCAGAAGCGCTAGAAACAGTTCGACTTAGCGCGGAAAAGGAAAGACGAAAAAAATATAGTATTTTCCATCTTCTCAATCCAACCATAGAAGAAATTACTATTGATCAATACAAATCTTATGATAATGTTGTAAATTATCTTAACAACCGTGGATTCTTTGCCGAACAAACCTCAGAAGGTGAAGTAATAATTAAGTCCATAATTGCAAGATCTGGACCGCCTGTGGTATTCCTAAATAATTCACGCTTGCTTAATTTTAATGCATTGTATAATCTATCACTCGCCAATGTGGAACGCATTGTCATTGATAGATATAGTGTAGCGCCAAGTATTAGACAAACCTCTGGTGTCATAAAAATTGATACACGCAAAGTATCTTTATTCAATGAATTAAAAACTGCAACTCCTTATATTTCTGCCGCTGCTCCTACACCATTTGCTGTACGCAAGGAATACTATGCGCCCAATTATTCATCGTATTTAAATCCTATATTCCAAAAATACGGTGCAATTTCATGGCTGCCAACAGTAGAACTCAATGCAGAAACCAACACAACTTTTAAAATATATGATACCTACACAAAAAATGTTACGGTATTCATAGAAGGTATCGCCGAAAACGGTGATCTGATCTCTGAACGGAAAACGATAACAGTCCGTTAGTGCTATGATACAAACGCTACAACAACCAACCTGCGTACAACATTTTAGGAACAAAAACCGAAAATATATGAAAAAAAGATACATAATTTTTACAATGCTACTATGGAGCTGTTTCCAGCTGTATAGTCAGCAAAAAACTGTAGAAGAAGAATACACTGCGTATTTTAAGCTTCCCAGAGAAGCACTGCATGTACATTTGAACAAAACTACTTTTTTTAAAGGAGAAGAAATTTGGTTCAAAGGCTATGCGTACGATCAAAGAAACCAACTTGTATCCAAAGCTACCACCAATATTAATGTGGGAATTTATGATGCGACAGGCAAACAGGTGAAGAAAGCCCTATTTGCTGCTGAAAATGGGATGACGTATGGCAACTTTGCTATTGATTCCACTTTTACTGCGGGAACGTACTATGTGAAAGCAGAAACCAATTGGATGAAAAACTTTAAAGAAGACAATGCTTTTATCCAAAAAATTGAAATTGTCACAAGTGAAACTATCAACAGAGAAAAGAAAACTGAAAAAGCACAATTTGATTTTCAATTCTTACCAGAAGGCGGACATATTGTAGCAGATACCAAAAACAATATTGGTTTTAAAATTGTGAATAACAATGGTAAAGGTGTCATGGCTTCAGGAATTGTATTTGATCAAGACAAAAAGCAAGTCGCTTATTTTGAAAGCAAAACCTTGGGCATGGGAAAATTTTTATTTCAGCCACAAAAAGACAAACAATATACAGCTGAGATTACGGTAGAAAATGGTGCTACTATCACTAAAAATCTGCCTACCGCTGAAGCGCAAGGTGTATCACTCATGATGAAAATTGCACCTGACGGAAATATAATTCTGCAATTCAACACCAATGAACAAACCCTAGCAAATTATCCTAATAAAACCTATAAAATCCTCATCCACCAAAGTGGAAAATTAAAAACCGCAGCACTCAAATTCAGAGACATACAAAAAAGTGTTAGTATTGAAAAAGAGCGACTGTTCAAAGGAATTAATACCATTACAGTGTTTGACGAGGAACAGCATCCAATTTTGGAACGTTTATTTTTTAATGACTTTGGCATGAACAATACGAATATAAATGTCGCAAAACTCAATAAAATTCAAGATTCCATTATTGTATCTGTCAAAGCGCTCAATCTAACAAAAAATGCCAATGTGAGTATTTCTGTGCTACCAGAAGCGACCGAAAGCTATAATCCAACGCACAACATTCTTTCAAGTTTTTATTTAAAACCACATATAAAAGGTGCTGTGGAAAATCCGCAGTATTATTTTCAAAACATGGATCGAAAGAAAAAATACGAATTGGATATTTTGCTGTTAACGCAAGGTTGGAGTCGCTACGACTGGAATGATATTTTTGGTGTGAAACCAAAAGCCACATATCGTTTTGAAAATGGAATTACCATTTCGGGACGTGTCAACAAACCTGCTTCGGGTGTTGAAAAACTCTTTTTATACGCCACAAAAAATCATAACAGTAAAATTATTGAATTGGACGAAAATCAGGGTTTTGAATTTACAGGATTGTTTTTGGAGGAAGATGAAGAACTCAAATTTTCGTACTTATCAGAAAATGGTCCTATGCGAAAACCAGGCATGTATGTGCGATTCATTACACCTCATAAAGAAGATAAACTTTCAGAAGCCTACTTAGAAAATACGAGTCATATTAAATACATCACAACTGATTTTACAGTGCCAAAAGACTTTTTCTATAAAGATGTTGAAAAGTTAGATACTGTGAATTTAAAAGCAGAAAAGAAAAAACCGAAGTATAATCCTTTCTTTATGGTAAATCCAGTAGTGAACGAAGTAACGATGGAAGAATATGTACGATACAACAATATTGTGGAATATTTAAATATTGTCGGATTTGATGCAAGTCAGGATTTTGCAGGCAATGTATATATCAATTCAAGAGTTGCCACCAAAAGACCACCAAGAGTATTTTTTAACGATGTCCCTTTAAATAGTTTTAATATTCTTTATAACATGTCTTTGGCAGAAGTGGAAAGCGTTGTTGTAGACAAATTCAGCATCGCTCCTAGTACAGAAAAATCCACTCAAGGTGTTATTAAAATATATTCTCGTTTGACGCCTTTGTTTAAAAAGGAAAAAACAGAAGTTCCTTATCTAAAAGCATCAGCTCCCGTAGCTTTTGCGAAACAAAAGGAATACTATTCACCAAAATATAGCTCGTATTTAAATCCTATATTTCAAAAATATGGTGCCATTTCTTGGGTTCCGTCGGTAGTACTCAATACAGAAACAGCCACCACTTTTAAAATATATAACACCTACACAAAAAATGTGACAATATGTATAGAAGGCATTGCCGAAAACGGCGATTTGATCTCTGAACGAAAAACCATAACGGTTCGTTAGTATACTTTTTATAACGCTTACAAACAACGACAACCACCAACTTTTGCGTATAAAATACAGTAACTTAAACCGATTATTATGAGAAAATACATAATTTTTACAATGCTGCTATGGGGCTGTTCTCAGCTTTTTAGTCAGCAAAAAACTGTAGAAGAAGAATACACTTCGTATTTCAATCTACCACGAGAAGCATTGC
>JBCCLS010000105.1:0-8432 GCA_039026835.1 Bacteroidota bacterium
CTGCTTGTGCACGCACAATTTGTGAAGCATGATTTGGAATTTTCACAGATTGATCTGCAACTGGTGGTTGTACACCTTCCAGCGGATTGTCTTTCCGAGGTTTTTCTAACGTAAGTACGTCCAACACATCAGAAGCGGCTTCATCTCTATCTGTAAGTGACGGTACGTCAAATAATACTTCAATGGTTTTTAGCAACGAAGTATGATCGAGTGGTGTTTCACTTTTTGTTCTGTAAACAGTTCCGGCTTCAATCCAAGGAGAAATCAATACACACGGTACACGCACTCCAAAACGATCAAATCGGAATCCGTTTTTATTTTTTGTAGTTGGACTTGGTGGTACTGCGCCTTGTGGTGGCGTAATATGATCGTAACAGCCGCCATGTTCATCGTAATTAATCACCAATAATGTATCTTCCCAATATTCTGATTTACGAATAGCGTTGTAAATTTCTAGCATATACGCTTCTCCAGCAGCAACATCATAATTTGGATGCTGGCTGTTTCCATAACTTCCCCACGAAGGTTCTAAAAAAGTATAATCTGGAAGTGTTTTATCTTTCAGCATGAGTTTAAAATCGCCAAAACTTCCCCAAAAGCAGTTCTTAGGCGTTGGATTATCGGCGACATCTTGGCAAAAACTGTAGGTGTACGGTTTTTGTAACTTATCCGCAAAAATTCCCCAAGAACGATTATGATCAGAGAGATTTTTAAAAATACTTTTTGAACTATACGATTTTATTTCATCGTACAAATGTCCTTCAGAGGTTGCCATGTGCATAAATGCGCGATTTGGTAAAGTTTCCGAAGGAACAGAACAATAATAATGATCGCAAACGGCATATCCTTTGGCCAAACCTGATAAAATAGGCAACAACTCAGGCGTGTACATTCCCATAATATCTTTGGGTTTAGTGCCTGGAAATTTACTCACAATTTCAATCCCCGATGTAGGTGGCGCATGATGTTGATACCAATTTTTGTAACTATCATTTTTATAATCTTTGGAATGATCGTATGTGTTATCATATACTTTTTTGGAAGTGTGACCTGTTGTATTTGTCGTGTCTGTGGTTTTCTTTTTCTTGGGTAGCGGTGGATCTCCGAAATATTTATTTCCAATCTTGTTTTCAAAATCGCGCACAAATCCTTGGTTGTGCCCAATTCCTTCAGGATACGGACGATTCAATGCGCCAAATAGTTGAAAATTGGTATTCATAAATCCTTCTCCAGGATCCATTTTTGGCATGTAATACGCGTATTTATCATTCTTGTCGATTGGAAATACTTTAATAGAATTGTGCTGTCCATCCGGATTGGTTTCGTGTCCCGTAAGTCCTTCATAAGGATGTCCCAAAGGAGACACATTGATCTTGCTTTTGTCAGTCTCCTTATTTTTATAAGAATCATTATACAAATAGCCCAACATATGATCAAAAGAGCGATTTTCAAACATCACTACAATCACATGCTTTATCTTTTTTTTGAAACTGTCTTTTTCGGTGTTGGTGTTTTTCATTGGTGCAGTTTTAGGTGATTTGACTTTCAATTTATCATATAAAATGTTGTATTCCAAATACACGCGATAAAAGCTTAATTTTTATGTAAGAATAGTCTAATAAAAGCCAGCTTGTTGTAAAAAATACATCTTTGAAATACTTTTCTTATTCTTTATTAAGAATCATTCACGTCATTTTTTAAATCGTTTACTACATTTTTTAGCGTCACTTACTTCATATTTCTCAAATTTGGATTCAATACTCGGCAGCGGTAGTGTACCAAGCAGCTAGCATTTCACACTGAGTATTGAGGTGTTCTCCGAAAAACCTGATTTTAAAAGAGTAGGAATTTAAAAACTAAATACATGCCAGTAACACTAGCACAAACCGGTCAATACATAGGATATACACAAGCAACGAAAAGTCAAACACCTACTTTATATTTTGAAAAAGGACGCATTACACAAGTGCATTCAAATCCAGCCAATGTTGGATGGCATCCGCTGCGATATACACATTGGTACCGCGGTAATTTTGACTTAACAGGCGACAATCCAGTAACGGTACAAACAAATATTCGATTTGAAGTAGATGCTGTTGCTTTTGACGTTGATCCAATTGATGTTGTAGACAGAAACGGGCATCCTTACCACAGAAAAAGAAATAATACACGTTTGCTAGAAGGTGTATATGATGCGGAAAATAACAGACTTCGAGTACTACATCGATCCAGATCACATTTACGATTTCCAGGTGGCAACAACGGATTTGATGGAGATACATATGGCGAAGCGTACGCACAAGATGCACGAGAACAAGCAAACTTAGCAGCAAACGAACGCTAGAAGTTTGTAAACATTCTACACAAAAATCAAGTATCTCACTTTTGTTGCGTACTTGCGATTTTCTCTAGTCATTGACTGAAATATATCCTGTCTGAATGTAATTTCAGATCGGAAGGCTCCCCTATGTTAGTACCATTATTTTGAATTTTCAAAACCTACTTAAACCATGAATACAATACAGGTCTTCTTGATTAAAGAAAACAGTCAGGAAGCGGCTTTTCTAAAAACAATGCTTGAGTCCAATTCTTGCAATGTCATCGGAATTGCTACAAACTACAAAGAAGCATTAATAGCCTATAAAAAACTAACAATAGACATCGTAATTACAGATATGCTTATCAATGGCACACCAGACGGCATTGCATTTGTTGAAAACATACAAATGTCCAAAAAGAAAATGTGTCCTTTTATCTATTTGACAGGTTTTGAAAATAGAGATATGTATGAGCGTGCAAAGCTTACTAAGCCTTTTGCCATTTTACACAAACCATTTAATGAAATTGAAATTTTATTCACTTTAGAAAATATCATTACAATGCTTCAAGAGCAATCGAATGAATTTATAAAGGAAAATACAAGCGTTCATAAAGCAAATACCAATCTGTTTATAAAAAAGAAGAATGCACTACACAGTGTCCCGCAAAAAAACATCTTATTTATTGAGGTAGAAAATCGGTACTGTAACATCATTACTGAAAAAGAAAAATTTGTAGTGTTGATTTCTTTGGGAAGGATAAAAGAGTTTTTAGATCAAAACAACTTTTTGCAAGTACACCGAAAATACATTGTCAACACACAAATGATTGAGAAAATTATTCCTAAAGACAATCTGATTATTCTGAAAGGCAACTACAATATAACATTAGGCGTCAAGTATAAAACCATTCTAAAAGGCTTTACCATTTTATAACAAAGCCACAAGAATACTCACACAGTAACCACAACTACAACTTTTGCATTTACAACATTCAATGTTATGTTCATTACATAGCTTTCTAAAAGAATAAGTTTAAACTTTAGTTTTGAGTAAGAAAATAGATAAACAACAATCAGCAGTTGAATGCGTATCTGAACTAAGAATTTAATTAATATGAACAAAGAAACAAACGTTACCCAACTCCTTCCTGAAATTGATACACTTTGGGAGCAAACAAAAGGCGATGCATCTGTTACCATTGCAGTTTTAGATGGTCCAGTAGATTTACAACACGATACTTTGCGTGAAGCTGCAATTAGCTCTTTGGATGTTCTTGTGCAAACCGAAGTTCGTTCTACACATGGAACTTTTGTAACGAGTCTCATATTTGCCAGTCACGATAGTGGCGTTTTAGGGATCGCGCCTACCTGTTCAGGATTGGTAAAAAGTATTTATCGCGAAGATGAAAACGGCAATCTTCTCAGTAGTTCGCAATCTGATATTGAATACGGAATTCGCGAAGCACTCGATCAAGAAGCAGATATCATCAATATTAGTGGCGGAGAAAAACTAAGAGAAGGCGATCAAATCATCGCTACACTAGCAGATGCCTTAGACTTATGTGAAAAAAAAGGTGTGCTTGTCGTGGCAGCCACCGGAAATGAAGGAGACGACAATATGCATGTGCCAGCGAGTTACCCCACTGTATTGGCAGTAGGTTCTATCCAAAAAGATGGACTGCCTTCTACCTTTAGCAATTGGAGTAAAGTGGGCGCTGCCAAAGGAATTGTAGCACCAGGTGAAGATGTTGTCGGCGCCATTGCCAATCATACTGCTACAAAAGCCATCTCTAAAGGCACTAGCTTTTCAACAGCATTGGTAAGTGGTGTGGCAGGATTACTCGCAAGTCTTCAAAAAAAGCTTGGACAGAAAAAAGATCTATTAGCCATACGGCAGATTTTAATGGGAAGTGTAACACCATGCACTGTTGACGAGCAAATTGATTGCGCTCCTATCATGACAGGTCGTTTAAACATTCACAATGCAATGCGCCAAGTGTTAGAAGCCATTCCCGATGAAGCATTACAAGAAACTAGTGACGATGTAGTAACCTCAGCAACAACTGCTGAAGAAAATACAACCACAACAATAGAATCTCAAAATTTTTTAACTCTAAATAATACAAACATGGAAAACCAAAAAGAAACAACTCCATCATTAGCGACTAATGACTTAGTAGATACAGGCAGCCCGCAAGTGGCTCCATCTTCTGATGATGACGCAATTACACGAACTGCTGCTGTACAAGCATCAAACGTAACGCAATCGTCTTGTGGATGTAACAACGCCGTATCTACTTCGGGTGGTACTACCTTTAACCCAGTCATAAATCCAGGTGGCTATCCTACCTATAGAAACTCAAAATTGGTGAATGCTATTGGGCAACCTTCCTACGATTTTGGAACTCGAAACAATTTGGATACGTTTACAGCTTTGATGCGCACATGGTATCGAAAAATGCCAGAAGGCGTGCTCAAAGGTGATTTAACCGATTCGCCACACGATCACAAATCAATGGCAGCTTTTTTATTGTACAAAGAAGACAATGAATTCCCAAATGCATTTATGGCCAGTCAATTAATTTGGTTGTTGAATATGAATTCTACTCCAATTTATTCTATCGGACCCAAACTTTCAAGCTTTAGAGGCTCTATCTATCTGATTTTGGAGCAGTTTTTAGCCAATAATGTAGGAATTGACTATGTGCATTATACCAATTACACCAACAAACTCAGTCAAGGAGAAGCAGATGAAAAATTATATGAGAAAGTATTCATCACAGGGAAAGACGACGATGATTTGATGCGTATGGTACTTCCAGGTTTTGTTTCTGGCGAATCTACATTGATCAATGGAAATGTCATCGAAACTGTAACACCTGTAGCATATGGTTTAAAAAATTGGACCTTAAATGCCTTAGTTGATTCGTTAGGTTTTGAAAAGGAAACACCTCAAAGTACTGAAGTAATGGGCGCAGGGCCAGGCTCCGTAATGCCTGTGAAAAAAGGACCAAGAGAGCATCTTATCTCTATTTTGAATCGCTTGTATGTAAGTACATTAAACAAGGGACAATCTCCAGAAGACAGAGCATTAAACTATTCGTTATACAACATTGTAGAGTTGTCAGAGATTATCAAAGAAGTAGCGGAAGCAGGATTGCAGTTGAGCGGCTACAAAGTAGTTCCCTCAAAAATATCACGCCAAAACTCTATTTCAAGAGAAGTACAACTAACCTTCTTTGATCCTACCGATACCAACAAAGCATCTGTGACCTACTCAATGCAGGTAGATGTGAGTGGTGTAACACCAATTATGATTGGAGAAACACAAAAATGGTACGCACCTGTTCGAGTGGCTACCATTTAGGAAATGCTATTACAGCAGTCATACAAATTCATTTAAAATATTAAATCGAGTAAGCGTCGATAGTATGTGTACCATACTATTTCCCGGGATCGCCTCTTGATTTAGTGTATCAATAAAAGCTTGTAAGAGTTAAGCTAAAGTCATAGCACTTAATGCTATTATCATTTTTAAGCGCTTTTAAACTCTAGTAAGTGAGTCAATGGGAATCATTATTCCCGCATAAGTAAACATTAATATTAACATAAATTTTCAATTATGAAATTACCAAACCAAACGAGAGCAGTAGAACGTAAGACGTACAACGCAAATGCAGTTACAGTAGGAGCAAACGCTTCATTTTTAGGAGCATTAGTTCCAATTTTAGCAAAAGCAGCTAAAGGTGCTATTGGTGCATTTAGCTAAAAACCCATGCTTTGGATAGGGTATTTTGTACGCTATCCAAAGCTCCCAAATTCTTATAAATCAAACAAAAACCACATGATGAGACTACCAAATCAAACAAAAGCAATAGTACACAAAACGTACAATGCCAATGCAGTTACTGTAGGGGTCAACACTTCTATGGCAATCGATCCCATGATGAACCAAATGCTATATCGCGGTTTGGACATCTAGATCAATCATTACAAATGTTATTTTTTAGTTAACTATGACCACACGTTAGTTTGTAGGGCAGATTCGACGTAAGGTTGGAGGCTGCTGCGGGCACAAGCAGCAGTCTCCTTTTAACAATTTTATATTTCAAAAACAATCAATCATATACCAAAATCAACACAAGTTATGGGGCAAAGCGGATACCTTACTTTAGTAAATAGCACAGATACGGCTTGGAAAAAAACATACCAACATTCCTATCAAATGGATGTATGGGATTTTCCCACTGTCATTGAAGCGAAAACAAGCATTAGCGTGTATATTGAATGGAAACAAAAAAAGAACAGCAAAACGTTCAATGATGCTGGAGAAGTAGTCTATGCGTTAGAAGGCACAAACAACTCTTTTGAAATTCAAGCTGCTGCACAAAATGGATTAGACTTGCAAGTCTATTTTTCACAATTAACAACCCATTCCTATCAAAATAGAGCTCAATTTTCATTGGGCTGGAATTCCAAAGGATATGTGTCGTTCATACTTTCTGGAATTGACGGACATTATTCGTCTACAAATTTAAACGGTTCTTCTTGGATGCAGGATAATATTGCGTTGCTAGGAACCAAAAAAATCAAAGAAATTTGTATTCCAGGAACGCATCATGCAGGGATGAATGTCAAAACGAGTCATACATTTGGCGCTACCAATTGCAATACTTTAACACAAACCCGAAACATTAGAGAACAACTTCAACTTGGGGCGCGTTTTTTAGACATTACGCCTGTTTTGAAGGATGGTTCGTATTATGCTGGAAATTATCGCAAAATTGAAGCCGTATGTTCATGGCAAGGCGCTACCGGACAATCAATAGATCATATTATTGAAGATATCAATGCCTTTACTGCGGTGCGAAAAGAACTCGTTATCATACATGTATCTAATTCTCTGAATTTAGATGCGGAAGATACCATGTACCAACCCTTTACAAGTGCTGAATGGCACGACTTACTGAAAAAATTGTCGTATGTAAAAAACCGGTTTTTTTCTTTGCAAAAAAACAACTTGACTACCAAAACACTTAATGATTTTATTGCACTAAAAGCAGCTGTTGTATTCGTGGTAGCCGATACAGTAGAGTTAGGAAATTACAACGGAAAAGGGTTTTTCAAATTATCAAGTTTGCAATTACAATCTAGCGACAGTCACACACATCAAATTGCAAAAATGGCTTCAAATCACTGGCGGAATATGGCGTCGCAACCTACTGCCAACTTTTTACTATTGTGGATTTTAAAACAAACAACATTTCAAGCGTCAACCTGTTTTTTAGGAACCAATTCAAGCCTCAAAGAACTGGCAAACGAAGTCAATCAACAACTGCCGGAGCAGGTATACTCAAAAGTGACAGCTACTACATTTCCGAATGTTATTTTACAAAATAATATGATTACATCTGATGCTGCGGCCTTTGCCATGGCACTCAACTGGAAAATTCATCAGCCTATAAAAACGTACAACAACTATATCAAAGAAAAAATTACAGATTAGCTTTTATTCATGGTTAAATTTAATTGGTTATCATTTTGCGGAGTGCTGTGAGTAGTGTTCAAATTGTCATCACAAATCATACGCTAAGATAGTGCTGCTTGCAGTGCTCCAACAAATGGTGTGCACTGGCTAATCTGATTTTTTTCATTCATACCAATTATCCGTTTTATAAGTCAAATTTGATATAGGTTTGAAGTCCGTCTCAAGATTGTGAGATGGACTCTTTTTTTGTGAGAATTTTGTTCGAATATATATAATATTGCGCTACCTTTTTAAAATAAATTTTATATCTTATCATTCATTAAAAAGGGAATACACATGAAAAACCACAAAAACAGTCCACAACACCCTACACAAAAACCAGCGAATCGTACGTATACAGCAGGAAGATCAAAAGGAAAACCCTCTCTGATAACAGTAGCAAAGAAATCATGGAAAGTTGCAGTCAAAGCATTGAAAGCGGTGATTTAGTACACTTAATGTGGGTTCAATATAAAAACACAACAGTGGTTTTGTCTTTTCCGCAGTGTAGCAGGAATTTTTCGTTAAAAATTTCTGAAGCCATGGAAGAAATTTAGAAAAATTCATGCGGTTTTGGTTTTTCTC
>JBCCLS010000106.1:0-8403 GCA_039026835.1 Bacteroidota bacterium
CGTATTGGTTTACTAGATAAAGGATATGACGAGCGAAAATCATTTCTAGAAAACCAATACGATCATAGAGGTTTGATAGTGAGCCTGCAACATACTGCACATATGTTAAATCACCACCTAGTTCATACAATTCCAATGCTTTTTTCATTTGTGTGATTGAAGTAGCATATTGATGCGTAAGCAAGTAACTTTGCCCTGCAAAAAAGTAACCGTCTGCCGCAAAAAGTGGTTTGTCATTTGCTTCAAAAATAACCGCTGCTTTTTCATAGTCAACGATGGCTTTTGTATGTTTTGCTTGTTTGTAAAGCGCGCCTGCTCTCTTTAAATACACATGCGCTAGCGAGCTACTATCTTTTAACTTATCTTTTTTAGCAATCAACGCATTTGCCAAAATAATAACGGAATCTTGTAGATTTCTCGTATTCAAGTCCTGAAGTACAAATCGACTCTTCTTCGCTACGACATCAAAATTTTCTAGTTTTCGAGCCAAACGAATGGTTTGCTTTGCCAACTTGATCTTTAAAGGACGGTCTTTCGCCACTTCTTTAGATTCAGTAATAGAATCTAAAAACGTGAGCTTTTCTTCATCAGTAGGATATTGTTTTAGTTGTTCATTTATGGTAGCGTATTGATCTTGCGCGTGAATTGAAGTACAATAACATAAAGCGAGAATAGATAAGAGTAGATAACGCATGGTACATGTATTTAACCTAAGAATAGCAAGTGTACTTTAATATTTTAGTGTTGTATGCAGCTATAATTACATTTTTTTTGTTAAAACTAAAATAACAATTAAAGTAGTTAATAATTTACAATTTATAATAAAAAATCTTCCCACAGAATAAACATCATAAGGTGTTTTGTACTAGCTTAAGTCTCAGAAAGACTTACATAGCTATCCGCATTACACGGTAACTTGCAGTTATCTTTAACGTACACTTTTACAACCCAGAAAATTTCTTCAAAAAAATAGATTTAATGCAAGAAAATACATCCCAACATAATGTCCTAAGTCTCAGTATTTTTAAACTAATGTTGCCAAATAAAAATTTATACTAAAAAACCTTATTTTTATTTAGAACGAATCAAAATAAACTTTATATTTGCACTCAAATTATGTGGAATGAGTCTAAGTAAAAACAATTTTTGGATTTATTTTTTGATGATGATGATAGGAATCACAAGTGCGCAACAAACGCAACAGGTTGAAAATGATTCCATTACTACTGAAGCACTCGACAATGTGGTCATCACAGCGACACGCACCAAGCGACAACTATCTTCTTTACCATTACCTGCAAACATTGTTTCCAAAAAAGATTTAAAAGCGATCAACGCTGTTCGACTAAGTGATATCTTAAACGAACAAAGTGGTTTAATTACAGTGCCAGATTTTGGCGGAGGCGAAGGCATTCAAATGCAAGGACTAGATGCTGCCTATACACTTATTCTTATCGACGGAGTTCCGCTCGTAGGTCGTTCTGCAGGAACTTTGGATTTAGATCGAATTACGGTTGGAAACATCAAACAAATAGAAATCATAAAAGGCGCTTCTTCTTCCTTATATGGAAACGAAGCTTTGGGTGGCGTTATCAATATTATTACAGAAACACCTCGATATGGTGTGCATGGAAGCATTCAACAACGAACATCTTCCTTTGAAACCTACGATTCTCGTGCAGACATTGGGTACAAAGACGATGCATTCAGTATTTCAGGTTTTGTGAATCGCTACAGTAGCGGCGGATATGATTTAACAGAAAACACAATTACAAATACTGTTGAACCTTTTGAAAATTACACAGTTTCAACCAATGCAACCTATAAATTCTCTGAAAAAACAAATGTATTTTTCTCAGGGCGTTTCTTTACTGAAAATCAAGACAACATTGCTTCGGAAGAATTACAAGGAGAAAGCGATATTGATGAATGGAATGTAACAACGCGATTGGATCATAAATTCAATGAAAAGTGGGAAAGTTCCATGGAATTTTACGCGACCAATTACGAAGCTACTTCGTTTTTAAATGATCTTACAAATGATACTCGATTTAGTGACTCATTCTTTGATCACACTATGATTCGTCCTGAAGTACGAACCGTATACTCTCCATCTGACAAAACATCTTATGTGGGTGGTGTCGGATATACGTATGAAACATTAGATCGAACCTTCTTTGATGTAACTCCAGAATTTAGATCACCATATGTGTACGCGCAATACGATGGAAATCCGATAGAAAAATTAAACGTAATCCTTGGTGCACGATTCGACAATCACAATGTATACGAATCGCAGTTTAGTCCAAAATTGGCAATGCGTTATGAAATCAACTCAAAACTAGCTGTCAAAGGATCTGCAGGATACGGTTTCAAAGCACCAGATTTTAGACAATTATATTTCAACTTTACCAACGCTACGGTTGGGTACACTGTTTTAGGATACGATTCTGTGGCAGAAGTTCTTCCACAACTAGAAGCCGAAGGACAAATTGCCAATATTGTGGTACCGATAAGTGAATTTTCAGACGAATTACGACCAGAAAGTTCGTTTTCAGTCAACATAGGACTTGATTACAACCCAACAAAAAAACTTTCCCTGCACGTAAATGTTTTCAGAAACTCAGTGGAAAACCTCATTGATACTCGAGTTATTGCGAATAAAATCAACGGACAAAATGTATTTAGTTACACAAACATCAACGAAGTATACACCCAAGGCGTTGAATTTTCTACCACGTGGAAAGTAATTAAAAATTTAGATTTTTCAGCAGGATACCAACTCTTATATGCAAGAGATGTTGCTGCAGAAGAAGCTTTTGAAAATGGACAAGTATTTGCGCGCGAAAGTGTAAGCTCGCCATCATTTCAACTAGAAACCTCGGATTATTTTGGACTCTTTAACCGTTCGCGACACATGGCAAATGGAAAGTTGTTTTACAAAATTCCAAAATGGAATGCCAATGCCAATATCCGATCTGTATATCGAAGCAAATACGGTATCATAGATTCAAATGGAAACGGCTACTTAGACAAGTTTGACGACTTTGTAGATGGCTATGCTATTTGGGATGTGGCTTTCAACAAAACATTATATGACAATTATACTTTGGGACTTGGTATTGACAATGTTTTTGACTTTACCGATCCTCAAAATATCAGCAATATTGCTGGACGAATTATTTACGGAAATCTAACAATTCAATTTTAACTTTTATTTTTTTAATATCAAATTTATCATGAAAACAATAAAATTTTTAGCAATTGCCTTTTTATGTATAGGACTTGTTGCATGTAATAATGATGATGATAGTCCAACTCCAGTAGTGTTACTACCTGTAAATGCTGACAGTGTAAGTAACTTACATGCACCGCAAAATGGAGGACAAGGTCAGCCAGTTTCTGGGGATTTTACGAAGTTCAATTTTGCTACAGGTGAAATTACGACAAGTGATACAGAGTGGGATATCGCCTTTAGAGGAACTACAATTATTATAAATGGAGGTGCTTCTTTAGGAACTACTGACGAGCCAAACCGTACAGGAGACGCTGCTGCATACATTGCAGATGGAACTATGACTACTGTTGATGCAGTTGTTACAGACAACTTAAAACAAGATGCTGCCACAGGATACGCTATTGAACCAGGAAGTGGAAACGGATGGTACACGTACACAGGGCCACCATTATTCTTAATCAATCCTATTCCAGGAAAAATTATAGTAGTACGTACACATGATGGAAAGTATGCAAAACTAGAAATCTTAAGCTACTACGAAAATGCTCCAGACGACCCAGATGCATTTATGGATGCAAGTCGTTATTTCACATTTAACTATGTATACCAACCAAACGAAAATGTGACTACTTTCTAAGTAATCACTGTTGCTTTATAAAGCAAGGTTTTTATTTCTTGAGAATTCCAATATCTTTAAAGTAATCTTTACAGGATGTTTCTCGTTCTTTAACAAAGGCGTAGGTGTTAAAATTTACGCCTTTTCAACTCTAAAAATCGTATCAAAAATGAAAAAAATCGCAACTTTATTAATGGTAAGCTTACTGACTATAAGCATTACTCACGCACAAAGCAAAAAGAAAAAAGATAGAAACGCTATCAAAGGAATGTGCGGCTGTTTTGAAATAACATTCAACTTTGCCGAAACATTTCAGTACACCAAAGACTCGTTGTACAAACCGTCTAAAAATAAAACAAGTGGTGGATTAGAATGGGCACAATTAGTCGTAGATGAAAATGATAAAATCTCCATTCAGCACTTATTACAAGTAGGAAATCCTGCAGATCCATACATTGTAAAACACTGGAGACAAGATTGGTTGTATGAAAACACAGATTTTTACATGTACAACGGAGACAACAATTGGTTGTATGAAGAAAAATCAAAATCTGACGTCAAAAAACAGTGGACACAAAAAGTATTTCAAGTAGACGACAGTCCACGTTACGAAGGTTCTGGAACTTGGGTACACGTAGATGGAAAAAGCTACTGGGAAAATACCACAGATGCACCATTACCAAGACGTGAATATACAAAGCGTAGCGATTACAACGTAACCGTTCGTGGTAATAGACATGAAATTACTGACTACGGTTGGGTACACGATCAGGACAACCTAAAAGTCGTACGCGAAGCAGGAAAAGAAGACATAACGCTTGCCAGCGAAAAAGGATACAACGTATACAAAAAAGTAGACGACAGCCGTTGCCAAGGTGCTATTGATTGGTGGCAAGAACACCAAGAAAAGTGGGCAACAGTGCGCAAAAAATGGGCAGAAGTATATGGTAGAAACACCAATCTGTCACTACAAGCAAAAGTAGATAATAAAGTACTCTACAAACACTTATTTGCAGAAGAAATGACTGCAGAAGATGAAATCAATAGTGTAATTGAATCATTTGTGAAAAAATAAAACATGAGAATTAGCCAACGGTATATCATAGCTGCAATGTTTGTTTTTGTAGGAATGAGTTGGGCACAAAACACCAATGAATTTCTAAGCAGAGCCTACTGGAAAACAAATCCAAGCATTGCAGATATTGATAAAAAAATAGCCAATGGAAACGATATTGCAGAATTGGACCGTAACATGTTCGATGCAGTGACCATGGCATTAATTGAAAAAGTAGACAATCAAACCATCAAATATTTGCTTTCCAAAGAAGGAAATGGTGTTAACAAACTAACACACGATGGTAGAACATATATATTTTGGGCAGCCTACAGAGACAATCTGGAAATGATGCGATTTTTAGTTGAAAAAGGTGCGAAAACGGACCTCATTGATAGTCATGGGTATTCTTTGGTAAACTTTGCAGCGGTTACAGGTCAAGTAAATCCTGAGTTGTACAATTTCTGTCTTGCGCATGGCGCAGATTTCACCAAGGATACCAACAATGATGGTGCAAACGCACTGCTGTTAGTAGCACCTTTTGCTAAAGATTATGGCATTATTGACTATTTTGTTTCCAAAGGACTTTCCCTAAAAAACACGGATACCAATGGAAACGGCGTATTCAATCATGCCGCTAAAGGTGGAAACATTTCATTTCTGAAAAGTTTGGTCAAAAAAGGAATAGACTACAAATCTACAAGTAAAACAGGCGAGAATGCTATCATCTTTGCAAGTCGTGGATTGCGTAGAAAAACCAATACGGTAGAAACGTTTGCATACTTAGCTTCCATTGGAATCAATCCAAATGTAACCACAACCGAAGGCGAAACACCGTTACATTCCTTAGCATATAAATCGCAAGATTTGGAAACCTTCAAATACTTTGTGGAACAAGGTGTGGATGTCAATCAAGCGAACAAAGATGGCAATACTGCATTATTGTTGGCAGCCTACAGAAACGAAGACGATGTCGTACGCTATCTGGCTTCACAAACAAAAAATAGCAATCATCAAAACAAGGAAGGACGTTCTGCTTTGACCAATGCCGTATATCGAAATTCGGCTGAAGTTGTTGCTTTTCTTCTAGCAAAAGGCGCAGACATAACTGTGGTTGATAAAGAACAGCACAATCTTGGCTATTACTTGCTGAAAAATTATTCCACAAAAAACAATGACAACTTCAATAGAAAATTAGCGTTGCTGAAAGCAAAAGGATTCAATCTTACAAAACCACAACCAAACGGAAGCACCTTATTTCATTTAGCCTTAGATAGTGAAAATCTTGATCTTGTTAAATATGTACATTCACTTGGAGTCAATGTCAACCAAAAAAACAATGACGGAATTACACCATTACACATGGCTGCGATGAAAGCCAAAAACACTAAAATTTTGAAGTACTTGGTTTCTGTTGGAGCTGACATTACACAAAAAACAGCTTTTGAGGAAAGCGTGTACGATTTGGCAATGGAAAACGAAGTATTACAACAAGAAAATGCAGATATTGCTTTTTTAAAGTAATTTAGCAACTAAAGAAATGTACCTTTTACACCAAAGTAAGTAGGTACGTTTCTCTGTAAATAGGTCATAACGACCAGAAAAAGAAAACTATGAAAAAAACAGCAATCTTTATAACAATACTCATGGGAATACTTACTACAGGTATTTTAATGAGTTTTACCACTGCTGTAGAAAGTTCTAAGTACAAGTGTATGATTCAAATGAAAAACTATACAGGCGAAGGCGCGTACGTAGTCATTTCATTGTTGGATACCAAGGGCGAATACCAAAAAACACTGTATGTACAAGGAAACGATGACGAGTGGTATTCAGACATTACAGAATGGTGGAAATTTCACGGGAAAAGACGCCCAGACATTGATGCTATTACTGGAGAAACTATAAGCGGTGGCGAACGCAAAATCAGCGTAATAGAAATTCCAAACGATAAAATAGACGCAGGGTACAAAATTCGCTTTGAAACGGCTGTCGAAGATCAGGAATACTACATAGACGACGTACAATTTGAACTCACGGCCGAAAGTGTAAAAAGCAAGGTGGAAGGAACAGGATTTATCCGTTACATCCGCATGATTCCACAAAAGTAAAATTTGTAAACGCAGGTACTTTTTACCTGAACTCGCTGCAATACGTCATTGCGATCTCCAATTTATTGGAGAGTGGCAATCTGTTTCTTTCAGCGTAGAATTTTACTTTGATATGAAAAGATGATCAGGCTTGTACTTGTGACGGCAAATTATAGTATACACATTTCATTTTACGTTTGAATTCGTATTCTTTATTTTTGTTATGGAAATTTAACTGACAGGAAAATTATTCTTAAATGATTTTTCATTAAGCGCACATTAAAAATGTTTTTCAATGACAATTTCAATATGGAGATATAGTCACCTACTCTTGGCTATATCTTCTTCGCTTTTTATAGCAATTGCGTCTATTACAGGAATTATTCTAGCATTTGAGCCTATTTCAAATCAGCTAGAGCCTTTTGCCATAAAAAATTTAGATGAAATTTCCATTGCTAAAACAGTTACAGTACTTCAAGATACATACGAAGAAGTCATCGATGTACAAGTGACCAACGACGATTTTGTAATCGCTTCCGTAATTACACAAGAAGGCGATAGCGATACCTTTTATATCAATCCAACTTCTGGTGAAAAACTAGGTGACATTGTTGAAAAAGAACCGATTTTCAAGTTTGCTACGAACTTGCATCGCTCACTATTTTTAAAAAGTACGGGACGTTTTATCGTAGGTTTTGTATCCTTTCTATTGTTCCTGATTGTCATTACGGGAACACTACTCTTAGCCAAACGACAAGGCGGTATCAAACGTCTTTTTAGCAAAGTAGTCAAAGAGAACTTTCAAGAATACTATCACATTCTCATAGGAAAACTCATGTGGATTCCGTTGGTCATCATTACACTCACAGGTGTGTATTTATCACTAGAAAAGTTTTCACTACTACCATCGTATCAAGTAACACACACTACGGCAGACATATCGGAAGACATTTCTAACAAAGTAAAACCATCGGACTTTACCATATTTCAACAGACATTTTTATCAGAGGTAAAAACCATCGAATTTCCCTTTTCAGACGATGCAGCAGACTATTTCTTAGTAGAACTTACCAACAAAGAGTGGCAGGTACACCAATATACAGGTGAAATTCTAAGCGAATACCAGTTACCTTGGGTAGCATTGGCTTCAGAATGGAGTTTAATTTTACACACAGGACAAGGAAATATAGCATGGGCAGTCATATTATTAATCGCAAGCATTGCATTACTATTTTTTATGTATACAGGATTTAAAATCACGCTAAAGCGTACCAAAAAAAGCAAAATTCCAAAAAATAGGCACTCAAAAAGTAAAGCCGAATATATCATTTTAGTAGGTTCAGAAACAGGAAATACCTATCGTTTTGCAACCGTTTTCTTTGAAGCACTAATAGCGCAAGGAAAA
>JBCCLS010000107.1:0-8396 GCA_039026835.1 Bacteroidota bacterium
AATTTAAGCGTAAAAAAGTCAACGATTTCCAGTTTGAACAAAACGTTTGGTGGAACGGCTAAAAACACAATATATATCATTTGTGGAACAGGACCAGAATCTATTCGTTGTACTTTCCGTTGTACCTTTACGGGATGTGGTACTACATTCAACTCAAGAGATCGCTGTGAAACTATTGAAGTAGATAAAAATACAATTCCTATTTGTTAAGAAATATAAGTAACTAAATAAAGGAAGCGAACTGCACAAGTTCGCTTTTTGTATTTAGCTATTTTTAAGTTAATGATATATCATAAATTGATTATTTAAAAACAAGCATACGTCTTTAAGAGGCAACAATCGGATCAATTTGTACCTGTATAACACTTTTAGTATGAATTGAAACAGATTGCTACAAATTTTCTGAAAAACACGTGCAATGATGTTTTCCAATATAATATGTATCTTTACACCTAAATGAGGAAGTTTCTAAAACATACCTGCTGTATTCTATTAGCATTTCTAGTGCTAGGCTCTACATTTTCATTCACCATCAATGAACATATTTGTAGTGGCGTGAAAATGAGCATGTCTATCGGATTTGAAGCAGATACTTGTGGAATGGAAGAAAAAACCACACCTTCCGATCAAACTACCCTGCAACAAGTTCCTTGCTGTAGCGATATTTCCACACTCATTCAGGGACAAGACGAATTGCCAACCCAACAAAATGCTGATATTAATACACAAACGTTTCTTCAAGCCTATGTGTATAGCTACATATTTATTCTCGAAGCGACTGATACTGAAAAAACAGTCTACACACCGTATGTTCCGCCTCCATTGATACGAGACATACAACTCCTCGACGAGACCTTTCTAATTTGATACATACGCTAATTATTTTCTTTTCCTCAGAATCTTCTTAGGGAAACGTATTGCTATGCAATTTTAAAAAATAATTCAAACGTATAACATCAATCTTTATGCTCAACAAAAGCATTCAATTTATCATACAACACAAACTGATTGCCATCCTCCTACTCACGGCTATGATTGGCTTTGGACTGAGTACAGCTCCTTTCGATTGGAATTTGGGTGATTTCCCCAAAAATACCGTCGCTGTGGATGCAATTCCAGATATTGGTGAAAATCAACAAATTGTATTTACCGAATGGCAAGGACGTTCACCAAAGGATATTGAAGATCAAATAACCTATCCGCTCACAACGGCCTTGATGGGAATTCCGGGTGTGAGCACTGTGCGCAGTTCGTCCATGTTTGGGTTTTCAAGTATTTATATCATTTTTAATGATGATGTAGATTTTTATTGGAGTCGAAGTCGTATTCTTGAAAAGCTCAATGCCTTGCCCAATTCCTTACTTCCAGAAAATGTACAACCAACGCTAGGTCCCGACGCTACAGGTTTGGGTCAAATATTTTGGTATACCTTAGAAGGTAGAGATGCCGACGGAAACGTTACGGGCGGCTGGGATTTACAAGAGCTTCGCAGTCTTCAAGACTATTATGTAAAACCTGCGTTGTCTAGCGCTGCTGATGTTTCTGAAGTGGCTTCCATTGGCGGATATGTGCAAGAATATCAAATAGATGTTCAGCCAGATGTGCTCAAAAACTACAAACTTACGCTTGCACAAGTAGTAAACGCCATTCGCAGTACCAACAAAGAAATTGGTGCCAAAACTTTGGAAATCAATCGAGCGGAATATGTAGTGCGTGGTTTAGGCTATGTACAATCCATTTCAGATATTGAAAATACACCGATCAAATCGGAAGGTTTTACACCTATTTTGGTAAAAGATGTGGCAAAAGTATCACTTGGACCTGCAGAACGACGTGGCATTCTCGACAAAGAAGGCGCCGAAGTTGTAGGTGGTGTCGTAGTAGCACGTTATGGAGCAAATCCGATGCAAGTCATCAACAATGTCAAAGAAAAAATACAAACCATTGCCAGCGGATTGCCTTCAAAAACACTCAAAGATGGACGCACTTCCCAACTCACAATTGTTCCCTTTTACGATCGTACAGAATTGATTCAGGAAACCTTACATACCTTAGAAGAAGCGCTATCACTTGAAATTTTGATTACTTTACTCATCATTGTCATCATGGTGTTGCATTTGAGAGCATCGTTTCTCATTGCAAGCATTTTGCCTGTAGCGGTTTTAGCAGTTTTCATTGCCATGAAACTCGGAAATGTAGATGCCAATATTGTGGCACTTTCAGGAATAGCTATTGCCATCGGTACCATGGTTGATATGGGCATTGTCTTAATAGAAAACATCATGCGCCATTTGGAGGAAGATACCGAAAACACACCAATAAACTCACTTGTGTATACGGCAACTTCAGAAGTAGCAGGCGCCATTCTGACCGCAGTCTTAACCACCATTGTTAGTTTTATTCCGGTATTTATGCTGATTGGTGCAGAAGGCAAACTATTCAGTCCGCTAGCGTATACCAAAACCATGGCATTGGTAGCTGCGATTATTAGTACACTTTTTATTCTCCCTGCAATTACTGCGTGGGTTTTTGGATGGAAATCAATACAGAAACGCTTCAAGTTGTTACTTAATTTCTGTGTAATAATACTTGGAGTGTATGCGTTGTTCAATGGAATATACCTAGCAATTCCTTTGATTTTTTTCAGTTTGACAACTATACTACAGACCCAAAACATCCTTACAGAAACTACCAAAAAATACATTCAAATTGGCATTGCTGTAATTACCTTATTAAGTGTATTAAGTTTATATTGGCGACCATTAGGATACACCAATAACATTGTGGTCAACTTTGTTTTTGTAACGCTTACCTGTGCGCTAGTTATTGGTACATTTTTACTATTTATTCGCTATTATGAACATTTATTGCGCTGGGCATTGCAACACAAATTCCTCTTTCTAAGCATACCGTTACTGATATTAGTCGCAGGCATTTCAATTTGGCGTACCACAGGAAAAGAATTCATGCCCGCTTTGGATGAAGGTTCTTTTTTGCTAATGCCAACTTCGCTTCCACACGCAGGAATTGCCGAAAACAAGCAAATTTTACAGCAATTGGATATGGCAGTTGCCAACATTCCTGAGATTGAAACGGTAGTAGGGAAAGCAGGTCGTGTAGAAAGTGCCTTGGATCCTGCGCCATTGTCTATGTATGAAAATATTATTCATTACAAACCTGAATATATTCTAAATAAAGATGGACGACCACAACGTTTTCAAGTAGATGACAAAGGTGATTTTGTGTTGAGAAACATCTCGACTGCGCGCGATGTGACGATTGAAAGCAATACGTCAGATCGAGTGGCACAAGGAACGAGTGTTGTATCGAGAGCTGCTACGAAACACATCACCGCAACCGATTTAATTCCTGACGAAAATGGAGAATTCTATCGCAATTGGCGACCGCATATACAGTCGCCCGATGATATTTGGAATGAAATTATTGCACACACCAAACTGCCAAGCATTACCTCTGCTCCAAAACTACAACCTATTGAAACCCGTTTGATCATGCTGCAAACGGGCATGCGTTCCCCAATGGGCATCAAAATTAAAGGACAAAATTTAGAACAAATTGAAGCGTTTGGACTGGAATTGGAACAAATTTTAAAACAAGTTCCCGAAGTCAACGCGGCGACTGTATTTGCTGAACGTTTGATCGGAAAACCGTATCTAATTCTAGACATCAATCGAGAGCAAATTGCGCGCTATGGCTTGTCGATCAAAGCAGTACAGGATATTTTGGAAGTTGCCATTGGTGGAAAAGTAGTCACACAAACCATTGAAGGTCGGGAGCGCTACAATGTGCGTGTACGGTATCCAAGAGAACTGCGCTCCAATCCATCCGATTTGGAAAACATTTACATTCCGCTGCCAAATGGTTCCGAGATTTTACTGAAAGAAGTGGTTTCTATACAATATGAAAAAGGGCCGCAACTCATCAAAAGTGAAGATACGTTTTTGGTCAGTTATGTGTTGTTCAACAAACAATCAAATATTGCTGAGGTGACTTTGGTAGAACAGTTACAGCATCTTCTACAAGCGCGTATCGCGGATGGAAGTCTCATTGTTCCAAAAGGGATCAATTATGAGTTTTCAGGAACGTATGAGCAGCAAGTACGCGCTGAGAAAACCTTGGCAATCATTGTTCCTATGGTGTTGTTCATCATCTTTTTGATTCTGTACATTCAATTTAGATCAATCGCAACTTCTCTTTTTATTTTTGTGGGAATTGCAGTGGCGTTTGCAGGCGGATTCATCATGATTTGGTTGTACGGGCAATCGTGGTTTTTGAATTTTGATCTTTTTGGTGCGAATCTCCGAAAGTTGTTTCAAATAGAAACTATCAATTTGAGTGTGGCAGTTTGGGTAGGATTTATTGCCTTGTTCGGAATTGCTACTGATGATGGTGTGATTATGGCAACGTATCTCACACAAAATTTCAACAGAAAACAACCAAACACCAAGGAAGAAATTCAAAATGCAGTGGTAGAAGCTGGAAAGAAACGAATTCGCCCATGTTTGATGACTACGGCAACGACTTTGCTCGCCTTATTACCGATTTTAACCTCCACAGGACGCGGAAGCGACATCATGATTCCGATGGCAATTCCAAGCTTTGGCGGTATGTTGATCGCGCTGATTACTTTATTTGTAGTGCCCGTTTTGTACAGTTGGCACCAAGAACTTAGATTAAAACGAACTCCTCATGAAGCATAAAATTCTATACATATTCGCGAGTATATGGTGTTTGCAAACTGCAGACGCGCAAACCTTAGTGGACTATCTGGCGGAAGCCGAAAAAAACAGCTCAGAAATTGTAGCCAAACAATTGCAATACGAAAGTGCTTTAGAAAAGGTAAACGAAGTCGGAAGCTTGCCCAATACACAATTAGGCGTTGGTGTGTTTGCCCAAGCAGTGGAAACGAGAGTTGGACCACAACGCGCACGATTTTCAGCAAGTCAGCAAATTCCTTGGTTTGGTATCTTGAATGCGAAAAAGGAAAATGCAAAACTATTGGCGACTGCCAAAGAAAGTGAAGTAGATTTTTTGAAGCAACAGTTACGACTCAATGTAAAAATAGCCTACTATAATTTGAGTACGCTGCAACAAAAACATAACATTACACAGCAGCATATTGAAATTTTGGATACCTATGAAAAACTTGCGTTGAACGAACTAGAAAACAATCGAACCAATATGGTTGATGTATTGAATATTAAAATGAAAAAGAACGAATTGCAGCAACAATTTCAAGAAATTGAAGAAAATATGCAGAGTCAAAAAATACAATTCAATTTACTGTTGAACAAACCTGTGACTGCAACAATAGCGCAATTGGATTCAATAGACATTACAGATGCAGCGCTTTTTATTCCAGAAAATTCAGTTCAGAATCATCCAAAATTGCAACAATTGAATGCTTTGGAACGTTCGTTACAACAATCGGAAGTTGTGGCCAAAAAAGAAGGCAATCCAACTCTTGGTTTTGGACTCGATTATGTGTTAGTGGCAGAACGTTCGGGAGTTTCCTTGCCAGACAATGGAAAAGATATCATCATGCCAATGGTGACGGTTTCTATTCCGTTATTCAACAAAAAACACGTCGCCAAGCAAAAACAATTACAACTAGAACAAGAAGCCATTGTACACACAAAAACTACAGTAAAAAATCAGTTGTTAATTGCTTTTGAACAAGCAAAGAATAAAGTGAAAAATGCTGCTGAAAGTATTAAAACACAAGAAGAAAATATTACACAAGCAAATCAAGCAAAAGAAGTTATTTTAGCAGCATACCAAACGGCCAAAATGGATTTTGAAGAATTGTTAGCTCTCGATCAATTGAAACTGGGCTTTGAATTGCAACTAATTGAAGATGCAAATACCTGTTTGACAAATATGGCTATTATTGAATTTTTAGTCAAAAATTAAAAAGAAATCATGAAACACACATATACCATCAACGGCATGACCTGCAACGGTTGCCGCAGCAAAGTAGAACAAATTTTAAACGAACTGGAAGAAGTCACACACGCAACTGTCAACTTGGAAACTGCTACGGCTGAAGTTGAAGCCACTTCCCTACTATCCGCAGCATTTATTGAAGCTACTTTACCTGAAAAATATTCGGTTCAAGACGCTTCTATGGTATTCACAGAAGTTGTAGCAACTGAACAAAAAAGCGAATTAAAACAATTATTTCCATTGTTTTTAATCTTTTTTTACATCACAACTGCCAGTATATTATTGCATGTCAAAAGTTGGTCAACAAGCGCTTTTATGCTAGACTTTATGGGATTGTTTTATGTGGTGTTTAGCTTTTTTAAGTTCTTGGATTACAAAGGATTTCCAAACTCATTTCAAATGTATGATCCGCTTGCAAAACAGCTTCCTGCATATGCTTGGATGTATCCGTTTATTGAAGTTGTGCTCGGATTGATGTTTCTATTTCGATTTGAAATTACCATAGCATTAGTCATAACAATTGTCATTTTAGGCATTACAACCATTGGCGTCATCAAAACATTGGTGGACAAAAAAAGTATTCAGTGTGCTTGCTTGGGAACTGCGCTCAAATTACCAATGACCAAAGCAACCTTTATTGAAAATTCGATCATGCTTGTAATGGCAGTTTCGATGTTAGTTAATTTATATGTATAGAAGATGAAGAAATATATAGTTTATATCATTTTACTCCTTGCGGGAATTTTGATTGGAAAGTTTGCCCTTTCGGGAGAAGTGACCAAAGCAACCGTTGAAGATGCAGCAAGTACCGCAGAAACAACTCTATGGACTTGCTCAATGCATCCACAAATTATGCAACCAGAACCAGGCGATTGTCCTTTGTGTGGCATGGATTTGATTCCTGCACAAGAAAGTAGTACAGAGTTGACTTCGAATCAATTTCGTATGACAGAGAATGCTTTGGCTTTGGGGAATATAGAAACTACCAAGGTTTCGGAAACGAATGCCGCTAGCGCCTCCTTAAAACTTACAGGAACCATTGAAGCAAATGAAAAAACAAATGCTACCCAAACCGCACATTTTGCAGGTCGCATTGAAAAGTTGTTTGTCAACTTTACAGGAGAACGTGTTCGCAAGGGACAAAAAATTGCATTGGTATATTCACCAGAATTGGTCACAACACAACAAGAATTACTAACTGCAATGCGCATGAAAACCTCACAGCCTGCCTTGTACAAAGCTGTTCGGAACAAATTAAAATTATGGAAACTTACAGAAAAACAAATTCAGCAAATAGAATCGTCGCAGCAAGTTGCTTCACAATTTCCTATTTATGCGAGTGTTTCAGGCGTTGTGACTGAGAAATTAGTGGAAGAAGGCAATCATGTCATGGAAGGTGGTGCCATGTTTAAAGTCTCCAATTTAACAACTGTTTGGGCTAGCTTTGATGCCTACGAAAATCAGTTGGGAAGTTTGCAAGAAGGTGATGCAATTACCATTCGCACCAATGCGAATTTAACAGAAGAGATTTCAGCAAAAATTACGTTTATTGATCCTGTCGTCAATCCAAATACGCGCACTGTGGCTGTGAAAGTCGCGCTGAACAATGCTGATAATCGCCTAAAACCTGGCATGTTTGTCACAGGAATTCTTAAAAAAGCCACTTCAAAAAGTACAGCAATGACAATTCCCGCGTCTGCGGTATTGTGGACAGGAAAACGTTCCTTAGTATATGTAAAAGCAAACAATGCGTCTGTGTTTGAAGCCAGAGAAATTGTATTAGGCATGAAAAAAGGCGCTCAATACGAAGTACTTTCAGGACTTAACGCAGATGAAGAAATTGTCACCAATGGCACATTTACAGTGGATGCAGCGGCACAATTGCAAGGCAAAAAATCCATGATGCATCAAACAACATCTACTCAAAAAGAAAAAACAGCGAATATTGAAGCAGAAACACTCACAATTGACAGTACAATCGAAAAGGCGTTTCAGCCCAGTATCAAAGCTTATGTTGCGCTCAAAGATGCCTTAGTACAAAGTGATTCTGTGTCGGCTGTATCAAAAGCAGCAGATTTTAGAAACGCACTTGAACAATTATCCATTCCGCAACGGATACAACTCAAGCATTTTTGGGCAATCCCACATAAAACTTCTAAAAGAATCAATGCCTATGTAACCTTGGAAAAACAACGACAAAGCTTTGAAATTATTTCTAAAACAATGATTGAGTTGTTACAGCAATTCAACTATTTTGAGAATGTGTTGTACGTTCAATATTGTCCGATGGCTAACAATGACAAAGGTGCCAATTGGCTAAGTTTTGAAAAGGAAATTAAAAATCCATATTTTGGAGATATGATGCTCACCTGTGGAAATGTAGAACGGACTTTAGGTGTTGGGAATTAGGTGTTGGTTGTTGGTTGTTA
>JBCCLS010000108.1:0-8394 GCA_039026835.1 Bacteroidota bacterium
CCTATACCGATTTACTAAAAACAACCAAAATGAAAAAAACTGTACTCGCCATTCTTTTTTGTGCTTTTGTATACAGCTTGCAAGCACAATGCCCTATTGACCCATTTATTCAAGCAAACTATGAGTTTGATGCGAAATTGCTTGTATTGCGTGAAATTCAAAACAATCCGAATGATCCCGATTATGACAATCCTTTTTTAACACAATCGCGAGTAGACGATTATTTAAAAGAGCTATCGGCCATCTATAACAATCCACAAAATCTTGTAGATATTGATTCATTATTTAATGAATTTCAATTTCATGTATCTCCGAAAAGTACACAATATAAAAATATGATATTTCATGTAGATACCAACGCAAGCTGGGTACAATCACTCCGAAATACAGGGACAACAGGAATTACAGCCTTTGACAATGTATTGTCCACATATCAATTTACAGTAGTAAGTGCAAACGATTATACAACGCCACCTTGGGAAAATAAAACTATTTTTACTTTGGAAAGTTCGTTAGATTTTCTGAATACCTATGCATTGCGTGACGATCTTCAGAATGCAACGACAGAAGATTTGTTTTTTGAATTGACTTTTTTCAATTCTCCTTTGTGTTCCTACAATGGAATTCCATATACCATTGAAACCTATGAATTACCGCCAAACCAAATTCCTGTCGTAGATTGTAATATCTCAAAAATTCCTAGCAGTGATCACTGGACATTTTCCTTATACGGCGGTTGTCTTCCTCCAGGTCTTCCAGATCTTCGTTTTGTAACGGTAAGTACAGATTGTAGTACAGTTACATTTTCGCGAACGCTGTCTACAGTAGAAAACGAATTGACTGATGTAAGACTGTATCCAAATCCAGCTTCAGATTTTATACAAATAGAAGGTGTGTCAACGATAAAAGCTGTTGAAATGTATACGCTTGATGGTAAAAAGATACCAGCTTCTGTTGCGATAACTTCTCAAGTAGCCGTTGGTCATTTGAAAAGTGGTGTGTATTTCTTAAAAGTAACTGACGATCAAAATCGTTCTATCATCAAAAAATTCATCAAACAGTAACTTATAATCATGCTTTGCGTGTTTGTATATGGTATGAATGTGCAATGCACCATTCATCCATTCATTCACAAAAATGATAAATTACAGTAGGATAAAGTATTGAATATACTATTATTATACTATCTCCTATACCGATTTACTAAAAACAACCAAAATGAAAAAAACTGTACTTGCCGTTTTATTGTGTGTTTTTGTATACAATATACATGCACAATGTCCCATTGACCCTTTCATTCAACAGAATTATGAAATTGATGCTAAAATATTAGCATTACGTGAAATCCGAGATAATCCTAGTGACGTTGATTATAACAATCCCTTTATTCCAGATGCTAGAGTGACTCCGTATTTAGAGAAACTATCCGCGATATACAACAATCCACAAAATTTGCCTGAAGTAGATTCGTTATTTAATGAATTTCAGTTTCGTGTCAATCATGTATATGGTTACTTAGAACCAGTGGTGTACAAAAGCCTTGTATTTAGGGCAAGCACCAGTCTTCCATGGATACAAACATTTAAAGACACAGGCGTATCAGGCGTTGCAGATTTGGACAACTTGATCAATCAATATCAGTTGTCAATCTCCAACTTTTTAGATTTGAGCAGTTCAGGAAACACTTTATTTTATTTAACAACTAGCTACGATTTTTTAAATATTAGAGCCATATTAGATGATTTTGAAGCGGTTCCAGATGTTGACTACGCAGAACCATTAGTCGGAGACAACGTTGATCCTATTGGGATAAATTATACAGGCGTTGCCTACAATATTGTTATCAATCCATTACCAGGCGTACAAGAAAGTTTTGGAGCTGCGGTGTGTGATATTAAGATAATTAACAATAATGTGTATGAGTTTTTCCTTGCTGGTGGCGACTGTTTTGCAGGTTGTCTGGCATTTGAATCTCGTTATGTCACCATTTCTGATGATTGCAGTACTGTGGGCTTTTCAATGACCTTATCAACCGAAGAAAATGAATTGGCAAATATAGTTGTGTATCCAAATCCAGTTGCTAACCGATTGCATATCGAAGGCATTACCAATGTAAAAAATATTGAAATATATTCCATACTTGGAAAACAAATACAAGTCGCTTTAAACAATGCTACCATTGATGTAAGTAATTTTCAAACAGGCACTTACTTTTTAAAAGTGACAGACGATCAGAATCGTTCTATCATTAAGAAGTTTATCAAACAGTAAAAACATTATTTTAAAACATAAAAAAATCCTGTTCAAACAACTTGAACAGGATTTTTGTTTTTTATAAAGTGTGATAACTTATCTCTTTAGCGTCAATTCTTTTACAATATTATCTGCGCCCGATAGTTTATCTACCAACCAAAGTACGTAACGAATATCCACATTGATAGTACGCTGTAATTGATCGTCAAAGATCACATCTCCAGCCATAGCTTCAATATTTCCATCAAACGCCAGTCCGATTAATTCTCCTTTTCCATTCAATACAGGCGAACCTGAGTTTCCTCCTGTAATGTCATTATCTGTCAAGAAGTTTACAGGCATGTATCCGTCTTTATCTGCGTACTGTCCGTAATCTTTGTCTTTGTATAAATCCAATACTTTTTTAGGCAAATCAAATTCGTCATCATTTGGCTTGTATTTCGCAATCATACCTTTCATGGTTGTATAATTGTTAATTTTGGCATCGTTGCGCGAATCTTTTGGTAAGGCAACTACTTTTCCGTACGTTAAACGCAATGTAGAGTTTGCATCTGGGTATTTTACCTTGCTTATTTTTGAATCGCGAAGTCCTTGTACAAACTTACGGTACGCGCGGTCATAGCTTTCCTTAGCTTTTGCGATAGCTTCAGGTTGATCTCTGTATTTCGCTAACAAATCGCTCGATAAAATATATAAAGGATCATTTTCAATAAATGCAGCATTTGGATACATTAAAAATGCTTCTAAACGCTCTTTAGAAGTGAAAATACTCAAATCGATCATAGCGTTTACATAACTATCTACGTCATCTCCTGCGTCTTCTTTTAGTTGTTTTACCGCAGCTGGCAACTCATAACCTGCTTTTTCAATGTATAATTTTAATTGTGCTACCAATACTTCTTTTTCTAAAGGCATGTATGCATTTTTAAATACACGATCGATTATTTGTTGAATTCTTGGCAGTAATTCTTTGCGCTTCGCTTTATTCTGTTCTGCATAATATGCTAGATTTTTCCCAAGACGTCCAGGTGCTACTGCAAAAGAGCTGGTACGTAACAATCCAATGAGATAATTATCATGACGCGCTTTGTCGTTCGTCAATGTATAATAGTTATTGATGTCGTCAACAACAGTTCCGTAGGTGTCTTTGTTGCGCTTTTTATTGGCCCAACGATTGAATTTCTTTTCTATGGCACGTTTTTCATCTGCTGTTCCATGCTTGGTCAACGCATCAATCATTCCTTGTCTATTTTTCCAGTAATTGGCAACGCCGGCATACTTTGAAGCGTATTTAAGATTTACATCTTCACTTTTATCCATGTGAACTTTCATCACATCCATAGCATTTTTAGAAGCTTCTACCCAAGCAGGATACGCATAATTTACATTTTGCGAGATTCCTTCCGCAGGCATCCAACGATTGGTACGTCCGGGATATCCTAAAATCATGGCAAAATCATTTTCTTGTACACCGCCTAAGTTTACTGCTAAGTGTCTTTTTGGCTGCATTGGGATGTTATCTTCTGAATAGTCAGCGGCGTTTCCGTCTTTGTCTGTGTACACTCTAAACAAAGAAAAATCACCAGTGTGACGTGGCCATTCCCAATTGTCAGTATCGCCACCAAATTTTCCAATACTTTCTGTTGGCGTTCCTACCAAACGAACATCTTTGTAATCTTCGTATACAAAGTAGTAAAACTCATTTCCTTGAAAGAACGAACGCACAGAAACAGTATATTTTCCACCTTCGTTGTTTTCTTTTTCAATTACTGCTACTTCTTTGTTGATAGCTGATTGGCGTTCTTTTTCACTCATGCTATCATTCACTTTTGCCAAAATACGCTCCGTAACGTCATCCATTCTGACGAAAAAGCGAACATATAAACTTTGCGGCTTGAGTTCTTCCTTAAAACTCTTCGCCCAAAAACCATTTTTTAGGTGATTTTTTTCCTCGGTAGATAATTCTGCGATGGCATCGTATCCACAGTGATGATTAGTAAGTACCAATCCTTTATCGGAAATAATACTTGCAGTACAGCCACCATTAAACTGTACAATGGCATCTTTAAGACTGTTATTGTTGATGCTATAAATTTCTTCGGCGGTTAATTGTAACCCCATTTTTTGCATATCTCTGTGATTTAATCTGTCAATAAACATCAAAAACCACATGCCTTCATTGGCTTTGGTACCTGTCGGCATCATAAAAATGCAGACAAAAACAAATAGAATTATTTTTCTCATGTATTAGTGTTTTTTAGTGCCTAAATATAATCAAAATTGAGCCCTTGTAAGTCAACATTAGCTAATAATTAAGAATTCCTGTAGTTGCACTAAAAATGATTTTGTTTACAAATTAATATAGCAAGCAGATAGTACTTTTGAAAAAAGCTATGTGAAATTGGAAAATTCAGCAAAAATTAAAGGTAGAGGTGCCCAAAAAAATGTACACAATCGTTTTTTGGAAGATGCGCATGAAGTACGATCTGATTTTCTAGAATATTGTCGAAAAGAAGGCGAAATTGCGGATACAAACAAAACAAGATACATTCAAGTATTTCCCAAAACGGTGATCAATAAAGTTACGAGTCCTGATGTGGGCATGGCTTATTCTTTAAATCCGTATCAAGGTTGCGAGCACGGTTGTATTTATTGTTATGCCAGAAACAGTCATGAATTTTGGGGCTACAGTGCCGGATTGGATTTTGAACGTACAATTTTAGTGAAAAAGAATGCGCCTGAGTTGCTTGAGAAAAAGTTGAAAAGTAAACATTGGAAGGCGCAAACAATTGTATTATCAGGAAATACAGATTGCTATCAGCCTGCGGAGAAAACGTATGAAATCACTCGAAATTTGCTACACATATTTTTAAAGTACAGACATCCTGTGTCAATTATTACTAAAAACTCACTTGTTTTGCGCGATTTGGATATTTTAAAAGAATTGGCAAAAGACGATCTTGTGCGCGTGCACCTTTCTATTACTTCCTTGTCGGAAGAAACGCGTCGCGTGTTAGAGCCACGTACAGCGACGATACAAAAACGTTTGGAAACTGTGAAAACTTTGGTTGATCAAGGAATTCCTGTGAATGTAATGTTGGCACCGATAATTCCGTCGATCAACAGTCATGAAATTTTACCGATGGCAAAAAAAGTATCTGAAATGGGTGCCACGTCTATTGCATTTACTATAGTCCGACTCAACGGTGCAATTGGGGAAATTTTTTCCGATTGGATTCGTAAAACTATGCCAGATAAGGCTGATAAAGTGTTGCATCAAATTGAAAGTTGTCACGGTGGAAATTTGAGTGACAGTCGTTACGGACATCGAATGGTGGGTGAAGGTAAAATCGCAACACAAATTCAGGATCTTATCAAACTCGCCAAGCATAAATATTTTCGCAACCGAGAAAAATTAGTGCTCAACACATCGCTTCACGAACACTATAAAAACGGTCAATATTCATTGTTTTGATGACGCTTATAAACTAATTACAACGCTTACAAACTTATTTGCGAGTTGTAGTACACAATCACATATATTTACAAAAATTCCTCAATGTCAACGTGCTTACATCTTATAGAACTCTAAAGCACAATGAAAAAAGTTTTTGTCATTTTTTTAGCATTTTTTGCAATTTCTTGTTTGACGGATGATGCGGACATTCCAATTACAGAAGAAAACGTTATCAGTTTTACACTCAATGGAACTGCGTATGTACTAACTGAATTCAATGTATATCTTGACCCTTTGGATTCAGAGATGCGCATTGTGGAAGCAGTATTTGACAATGACGCCAAACGAATTCAATTTTTTGTCATTGTTGAAGAAACCAATGAAATAGAGGAATTCATTTTGTATGAAAATGATGTTTCATGGATTTCAGCATTTGGATTAGGATATAGAAATACATCGATCACCACGCATACAGATTCCGCAATGGAAGGAACGTTTACAATTGTTATGGAAGATAGAAATGGTGTGCCAGGAAATGTATTTACGAACGGAATTATCAATATTCAGTATTAATTTATCAGATTAAAAAAGAAGTGGCTGCCTAAAAAGTCGGGATTACGTTTAACTAATACCAAATATAACAACGTTTCCAAAAACTTTTAAAGCAGCCGCTTCTAACCTTACACTATTTTAACTATATTATTTTTAGGTTTTTATAAGGTAATTTGTTGTTTAAATGTTCTTCCTTGTGTGGTACATACAATAGTGTATTGTCCTTTTTTCTCTTTAGACAATTCAAATACACGTTCTACTATTTTGGTGTCTTCGATATTTTCTGAGAAAATTCGCTCTCGTACTTGTTGTCCTGCTTCACGATAATATAATTTCATTGTCAAAGGTTGCACATCCAATGAAAGTCTGGAAACAAACAAATAATTAGCTTCCAATCGAATTGTGGGTTTATAAATTACCGTTTCCTTGTCTTTGGCAAAGGTCACTGTATTGGAAGTTACAGTGAATGGAATGGAGACAATTTGTACATCCTTATCAAGTTCAAAGGAATAGTTTCCGTCTGGTAAGGCAGTCAAATCAAATCCTTTGGTGTAGTTGCCATCTTCTTCAATAGATTCCTTGTATACTACTAGTAAATTAGCATCTTTAATCACCAATTGATGTCCTTTTTTTACCTTATCAAAGGTAATCACAGTAGTTGCATTTGGTAGGTCTAAAGAAGAAATTGTGTTTGCATAACTAAGCATGATACTAAGCATCATTACTGTGCAAACGATTGTGTGAATTCTTTTTTTCATGACTTTGTTTTTTTAATAATTTACAACACAAAACTAGACTACAAGTGCATGGAGAAAAACGACTATTTTGGCATATTTATGTGTTATTTTAACTATTAAATAATTGTAAACTTTTAAATGAGTTAAAATAGTATAGGTTTATGGTAAAAGAACACACATTTTCCCCAGTTTTAGTAGTAAATTTGTATTGATAGTTATTAGTACCATGAACACAAAACCCACCTTTGAAAAGATTACACCCGAATTTGGGAATTCTATTTTTGTAGCGCAAAACACCAAAAAGCGCAAAAAGGAATCTCCGTTTTGGCATTTTCATCCAGAAGTAGAATTGGTGTATGTAAACAAAGGCAAAGGAAAATGTCATATAGGGAATCATCTTTCGTACTTCAATAACAGTCAGTTGATTTTGATTGGTGCCAACTTGCCGCACAATGGTTTTGCTGACCGACTCACCACCAAAGGAAAGGAAACATTGATTCAGTTTAAGACGGATTTTTTAGGGAAAGAATTTTACAATTTACCCGAAATGCAACCTATTTCCTTACTGCTAGAAAAAGCAAAGAAAGGAATTCGCTTTAAGCCAGATACCAAAAGAGAGATTGGACCTAAAATTGAAAAATTGCACAAATACGATGGTTTCAAACGTGTAGTTAAGTTATTAGAAATCCTGAATTCACTGGCATTAGCTGAAGATTACGAATTGCTCAATGTAGACGGATTTGCTTTTGAAACACAACCACAAGACAGTATTAAGATTGATACAATTTTCAAATACATCAACAGGAACTATCAGCGCCACATCAGTTTGGACGAAATTGCCGATGAAGTCAATATGACTGTGCCTGCTTTTTGTCGTTATTTCAAAAAAGTTACTGGGAAAACCTTCACCAAACTTGTCAATGAGTACCGAGTGGTATATGCTACTAAGTTATTGATGGAAAGTCAAAGCAGCATTACGGAAATTTGTTACGAAAGTGGCTTCAATAACTTTTCGCATTTCAACAAACTCTTCAAAGAAATCACAGGAAAAAGTGCTTCCAAATACAGAAGTGAAATGAAAATGATGATTCAATAAGAAGTTTATAAGTTTAGGAGTTTATAGGTTTATAAGTTTAGAGGTGTATAAGTTGAGCAAAAACCTTACGTCATCTTACTCAAATCTGTAATAAAGCGCAATAATTTTTACCTTAAAGTCTATAAAGCTGAATTTTTTGGAAGACAAATTTAAAATCATAATATTCTTAAAATAATTTCGTCTTAGGAGTGAAATCTATATAATCAATTATATCACTAATTAACTTTATGTTAATAATTGTTGAAAAATAAATTTTTTGTAATGATTTTGACTTTGAACAAGAAAAATTGTAGTTTTAG
>JBCCLS010000109.1:0-8366 GCA_039026835.1 Bacteroidota bacterium
GGATGAATAGTTTATCTTTAAGTTTGAGCTTTATTCTTAACATATCATATATAATTGGCTTTATATGCAGTTACAAATTGGAGAAGAGACAACACAAACAACTGCAATAGCGGCTGTCATTGCAACAATAGTTTTTATTTTACTCGTTGTTGTGATCATTATACTTTTCTTGGTATTTATCAAGCGAAAGAATAACCTCGTATCCGAAAAACAACAAGCACAACGCGAATTTGAGAATGCTATCGCTGAAACTCAAATAGAAATTCGTGAGCAAACCTTACGCAATATTAGCTGGGAATTACATGACAATATTGGACAATTATTAACCTTAGCCAAAATACAATTGCATCAACTCGCGGGCTCCAATGAAGATATTTCTGGTGTTAGCGAAACCATTTCCAAGAGTTTGACAGAGTTACGAGCACTTTCAAAATTAATCAATCCGGATGCTTTGAAGAATATTATGCTGCCCGAAGCTGTAAGTTTGGAAGTAGCGCGATTTAATCGATTGAATTTTATTGAAGCTACATTAATCATTGAAGGCGAAGAAAAATTGATCGATGATAAAGCAGAAATTATTCTGTTTCGTATCTTACAAGAGTTCTTTTCAAACACAATTAAACATGCAAAAGCCTCAAAATTAAATGTGACACTATCATATACTGATGAAACACTGACGATTGTTGCAAGAGACAACGGAAAAGGATTTGATAAATCAGTAGAAAAACCCAACAAAGGCATTGGCTTGCAGAATATGAAAAGTAGAGGAAAACTGATCGGTGCAGAAATTGAACTCGAATCTGAACTCGAAAAAGGAACACAACTAACGATTATTCATTATCTTTAGATAGCAAGTCTTGGGTTTTGGGTTTTGGGTATAGTTATGAGTTATGAGTTATGAGTTATGAGTTATGAGTTATGAGTTATGAGTTATGAGTAAGATAAACTTTTACACTTATAAACCTATAAACTATTAAACCCATAAACTAAAAAAATAAATCAAACGCTAAAAGCAAACAGCTACTAGCATCAAACAAAAAATAAAAACAAATTGAAAACATATTCTGTTGTCATCGTAGAAGATCACGTATTATTATCACAAGCTATTGGCGGCTTGGTTGATTCATTTGATCGCTTTAAAGTAAGCTATTTGTGTAAAAATGGAAAAGAACTCATTACCCGTTTGGAAGAAAAAAATACAAATGTACCCGATATTGTATTGATGGATATTAACATGCCGTTGATGAATGGTATTGAAACGACTACCTGGATCACAGAACATTTCCCCAATATTGATGTGTTGGGACTTTCCATTGAAGAAGACGAACGTACCATTATTCAAATGCTTCGTGCTGGTGCCAAAGGATATTTGATGAAAGATGTAGAAAAAAGTGTCTTAGAAATGGCGCTCAATGAAGTCATAACGAACGGATTTTACCATTCTAAACATGTGACAAATATTTTGATTGGCTCTTTGAACGGAAAAGGCGGCTCTGGAACGAGACTGAAAGAAAATGAAATTGAATTTATGAAGTTGGTCTGTACGGAAATGACCTATAAACAAATTGCCGATCAAATGTGTTTGAGTCCTAAAACCATTGATGGCTATCGCGATGCCTTGTTTGAAAAACTTAATGTGAAGAATAGAATCGGTTTGGTGATTTACGCGATAAAGAATAAAATATACCTTCCGTAGGTTGGATGTTAGTTGCTAGTTTTTGGTTGTTTGTTGTTGGAAAACTTATAAACTCCTAAACTTTTAATAAACCTAATTCACGATTTCTTATGCAAGGTTACATCGCTGTATTTCGCATTGATGTTGATCTCACTTCCTGAATTACTATTTTTTTGATATCCGCGAACAATGGTGTTGAACTGTGTTTGATTTTCAGAGCCAACTACAGTTTCTGGATAGGAAATATTCGATTTTGAACCAATATAATACAACTTAAATGCAGCATTTGGCAATTGAATTCGCGCATCGGTGTCTTCTAAAATGATGTCTAAAGTTTTAAAATTTTCTCCAATATTGTGAATCAGCAAGTTGCCAAAAGTACCACTAATAATTCCTTTCTCGCCTAGCGTTCCTACACTTACACGTGAGGAATTTGACATTAAGTTGATGTTGTTCACAGATTGCAAATCTACATTCTCTACAAAATTCACTTTCAAAGCACCAGCATTCCATTTGGTCACATGAATTGGTGCATACGACGTTTCTATCGTCGTATTTGCACCTTCAATTACATTGGCATACAAAGCTGCGTGTGACAGCTTTGCATCCATATTTTCCCCTACTGCAGCAATAGTTACTTCTCCATGACGTACATTGAGTTTTAACTTTGCTTTTTTAGGCATCTTGATTTTGATCGTTTTCTTCACTTTTAAATGCTTTCCACCATTAGAAATAAAGAAAATATCACCGTCAGAACCTATATCTAAATCCCCATTTCCTTTTAGTTGAAGTTCTCTTGCATTCGCTAGTTCTTTAAGTACCATTTCTTTTTGTCGAAGTGCTTTTTCTTGATATTTCTGAGCTTCTTTCAGTGCCTTTTCTTGAATTTCAGCAACTTCTTTTTGTCTTGTTTCTTGTTCTTTAAAAAACTTTTTGAGGACTTTTTCACGTTCTTTTTGTTGCTTTTCAAACTTTTTTTGCCATTCTTTCATCTCCTTTTCAAACTTTTCTGCGTCAAAGTCGGATTCCCATTGCGCTTTCCATTTTTTCATATACGCTTCGCCATCCTTTTCAAAAGCTTCATAATCAAACTTTAAGTCTTGCATAGATTCCATAACAATAATTGGCAATTCTGGAATCTCAACATATTGCGCTACTTCAGGAAGTACGGCAACTTCTGGCATTTCAATAACTAATGGAAACTCTTGCTCCATAATAATCGGTTCTGCCAATACAAATTGTCCATCATCTCCAAATATAGAATGCCCGCTACCTTTAGAGGTAACCGTAACTTTTTCACTATTTCCGAGTGCTTCAAAGTTCCAATTTTCAAAATATTCGTTGATTTCTTCTTCTGAAGCATCTTCAATTTCAATAGTTGCGGTAATTTCAACTTTATTTTTATTCCAAGTATCAAACTCTACATCGGCGTGTGAAGTATTGATATCTAATGTAACATCTTTATTTACCGTAAAGACTTCGGTCTTAGTTCGTTTTTTTGATTGTGAATATCCAAGACTAACGATCAACAGTGCGATCAATAGACTTGATGTCAGTTTTACTTTATACATCGTTTTCTGATTTTTTAAGTTCGTTTAACTTTTCTTTTAATTGATATAGCAATTTCAGTCTAAATTGTAAATTATCAATCATCGCATTCACAGTTTGCTCATTGGGTCCAATATCCGTCAATTCTTGTTGAAGTACTTTGTGTTCTTCATTCAATTTTGACAGTTGTTTCATGTAACTTTCAAACAATTGTTTGCCAACTTCAGACACTTCTACCTGCGTCAATTCGTAATTAATACTTGCCACATAGTAATCTTCAATTTTCTTTAAATCAGGAGAAATATCTCCCAAACTTTTCAAAGAAGTTTCTTTTGATTCTTGTGTTTCTGTATCAGTGATTTCGGTAGTTGTTATTAGTGATTCGTTTGCAAATTGTTGGTAGAGCAATACACTCAAACTTACAAGTAGTGCAACAGCCGCAGCAACTTTATAGAATACAAACGAACGCTTTGTTACCTTGTTTTCTTCTTGTGGTAATTCTGCTTCCAATCGTTCTAAAAAGCGAGCTTCGTGTCCATCAGACAATCCTTTTTGAATATGTAATTGTTCTTTTTTCAACAAATCTTTAATATCCTGTGCCATGATTTCTCTTTTTTAATGCTTGTTGTAACTTCTTTTTTCCTCGTAATAATTGTGTGCGTGATGCGGTTGATGAAATATTCAATATTTCTGAAATCTCTTGATGATCGTATCCTTCTAACAAGAATAAAATCACAACGACTCGATATTTTTCAGGAAGTTTTTCAATTTCTGATTTCACTTCTTCTAAGGTCGTTTCATCACTAGTTTCCCAATTGGTCTCGTCAGCAACTACTTCTAATTTTGCTTCGTCAATGTCGAGATAATACTTTTGCTTAGCGCGTAATTTGTCTAAACTTTTATTGATGACAATTTTCTTTAGCCAAGCCCCAAAACTAACTTCCGCATTGTATTGATCAATTTTTTGAAATGCATTGATGAATGCTTCTTGCATGGCATCTTCTGCATCTTGCGTATGTTTCAAAAATCGATTGGCAACCAAAAACATTCCTTCACAATACTGCCTGTACAGATGCAGTTGTGCTTTCCTGTCGTTGTGTTTACACTTTTCGATGAGCTCAATTTGAGACATACTTTGCGTTGGCTTTTTGGTTTTGGTTATTGCTATACAGTTTTAAATACGTATGCAGATGAACAATGTGACAAAAAATTTAAAAAAAATTAAAATAATTGCCTTTTTTCTTTTTCCAATACCCTAAAATAACGATTCTTCTTATGAATTATCAGCAAGAATTCTTGTATTATTTAGGATTTTTTTTCAATTTTAAGAACTAACTAATAAATACACTATGAATATTATCACTGCGTTGTACGGAAGTCAATACTCCGATTTAGAAAGCAAAGGCTACGATGTCAACAAAGGGCGTTTTTATGGAAACTTGCTTCTCACAGCGACCATTCTTATCTACTTTTTCCTCATTTTGATCATTATTGGATTTTTTTCAGATGATTTTATAAAGGATTTGACAAAACCACTACGAAGATATTTTGGAAGAAGCATGGGCAAAGCGACTAGTCAAATTGTAGCTATTCCTTTTATTGCTGTAGTATATGCAATTGTGGCACTTCTTTTTGGTTCAAAAAAGCGTTACCAAAAAAGTTATGACATCTACACAAAAGCTACAAGAGAAGAAAAAGACAATGCCATGGGAAAATTGATCGGCATTTTTGTAATTGGGTTGCTGGCCTTAGTAATTTTAGGAATTGTGAGTCTATTTTTATAGTTGCGCTGTAGAAGCTTGAGTTATCCAAAAAAGGTAAATCCGTAATAAAATGTAATCCAAACAATTACAGAAGAGAAAAAGATTCCAATCGTATTTGCAGCAAATGCTTTTTTTCGTTCAATATTGAACAAATAGGTTGCAATGGTTCCCGCATATACACCAGTTCCTGGTACAGGAATCATGACAAAAATCATCAAACCCCAAAAGCCGTATTTTTGAATTTTGTCCTGAGCACCTCTTTTGGCTTTTTTAGCTACAAACAATGCGCCTTTTTTGTAAGATCGCCAACGTAAAAAGTAGCGATTTATATGATTCAAGAAAAAAATCATGACTGGAAATACCAATACATTTGCCACAAACGCAGCAACAAAAATTAAGTACGGATTTGCTTCAGATTGTAATCCAATTGGGATACCAACTTTGGCTTCTCCCAACGGTGAAATGCTCCACAGCATGGTTATCAAAATATCTTCAATCACAATTTTATTTTAAGGAAACGCAAAATTACGCCAATTTGTTCTGTGATCAAATTTTACCAATGTAAAGTTTTGATAAAATTTGGTTCAAATGCAGGTTTATATGCTATTGTAAGCAGATCTACTTGTTTTATGCTTTTTTTGTATCTTTAAAAGACAATTTTTACACAAATTGACACATATACATTATAAAAACAAGATCGTATGATTTCATGGCTTATTGCATTTTTCGGTGAACTATTTGTCATTTCAGAAGAATGGAAATTTTACAAGAAAAAGAAAAAAAGACGTGCGTATGAAAAAGAAAATAATCTTCCTAAAAAGCGCATGATTTCACCACTTACGCAAGCATTTGTGATTGTGCCTATCATTATAGCTGTAGTAGCGTTTATGTTTCATTCGTTCATCAACCCAATACGGCAACAACGCGATACCAAACATACACTCTTAGCACTTTCCTATTTGTTACATAAAGACAAAACTGAAAATGGTACATATCCAGATAATATTATTTCGATTTCACGGAGAAATCCAACATTTGGTGATTTGACAAAAGATGCCTGGGAACGTGCGATTATTTATCACAAAACAGAAGCAGGACAAAGTTATACACTGATGTCTACAGGAAAAGATGGCATTGCCAATACAGAAGACGACATACAGTTATAAAATAGAAAAAGCGGGAAATCCCGCTTCATTTGTTAGTATTTTAATGTTTGTTAACTGTACAACAAAAACTAAACTCCAATTGGCTCGTACCTAAACCACCTTTAATTTTTTGTTTGTCAAAAGTTGAAATTGTTTTCTTAACGATCTTTAGTTTTTTTAATTCTTTTTTCTTCATGATATACATTTTAATTGGAGATTAAAAATATCGAATTTGTAAGAGAAACATGTACGGGAATACCTTAGAAATAGTAGTTGTATACAACTGAGTGTCGCGCGAGCAGTATTTTTAAAATAGTACTGTATTTAGGATTATATTTTCTGTTTAAAAACCTCCTGAATTTTATCGTGTTGAATTTCTTGGAAACTTGAAATAACCATATTTGCAATGCTGTAATCCTGATTTTTAGAATGTTGACTATCATATCCTACACAAAAAATACCTGCGGCATTGGCAGCTTTAATTCCGTTAGTAGAATCTTCAATGACCATACAATTGGCACGTTCATATCCTGTAGCAAAGGCAGCTTTTTCAAAGATTTCCGGATGTGGCTTGGACTGTTGTAAATCGGCACCGCTAAACTTCGCCATAAAGTATTGTTCTAAGTGAAATCGCTCAAAGATATTATTGATATTTGGCATGGACGCAGAAGAAGCCAGCACCAGTTTCAAGTCGTTTTCATGGTATTCTTTGATCAAATCCAACACACCGTCAAGCAATGTTAGGTCTGTATCATTGTCAAATAACCTTTGAAAGTTAGCACGTTTGATCTTAACCAACGTCTCTGGCGTCGTTTTTAAGGCAAAATGATCACAAATTCGCTTGCAAATATTGATCGTTGATTGTCCCGTAAAAGATTCATACAACTTAGGAGTCACTTCAATTCCAACTTCATCAAACATTTGATGATATGCTTTGTAATGCAATGGTTCAGTATCTACAATTACACCATCCATATCAAATAAAACGCCTTGTAACATCGCTTAAATTTTTGGCGAATATACTAAAAAGTGAAGGATTCTAAGACCACATTAGGAGTATAAAAAGGAAAGCAATACTTTGGCGAATGTATTATCTTATGCCAAAATTTAGTACTATTGCACTATTAAAATTAGACGTTATGACCATTCACGATTATACTTCGCAATCTTCCTTACTAAATCAATTTATAGCTGAATTACGCGATGTTTCCGTCCAAAAAGATGCCATGCGCTTTCGCAGAAATATTGAACGTGTGGGAGAAATTTTAAGTTACGAATGTAGCAAAGTGCTTCAAAATACTAAGGAAACTGTTACGACGCCTTTAGGAACCAAAGAAATGATCATACCTCAAAAAGATGTGGTTATTTGCTCCATTTTGCGTGCCGGTTTGCCGTTGCATCAAGGTATTTTAAACTATTTTGATCAGGCAGAAAACGCTTTTGTATCGGCATATCGCGATCATATTGATGATGGAGATGCGTTTGAAATCGTAGTCAATTATATGGCTGCACCTTCACTTGAAGGAAAAACGTTGCTATTGGTAGATCCGATGTTGGCAACAGGACGCACCATGAAGAATGTATACGAGGTATTGCTCCAACAAGGAACGCCAAAAAATATTCATATTATTTCTGTATTAGGTTCCACACAAGGCGTACAGTATGTTACTGAAAACTTCCCTGAAAATACACATTTGTGGATTGCTGCCGTAGATGAAACACTAAATGCACGCGGATACATCGTTCCCGGATTGGGCGATGCTGGCGATTTGGCATATGGAACAAAACGTTAATTGAAGTCTGAGACTTCAATTAACATCTCCGACTTCAATCAGCTTTTATTTACATATTTTGTTTTTCCACACTGAGCAAAACTTTTGTCCTGTTGGTAATTTATTCGATGTGTCTTTGAGAATTCCAGAATCAAATTTGAATACTGTTGTTTTTTTTCGTGAGAAATATTTTGATTTAAAATATTGAAAAAAAAATGTTTTATCTGTCCATTTGGTTCAAAATAAATCTTCTGAACAATACTAATGCTGGGATCTTCCACTTCCCATGTAAAATTGTTTTCTGATAAATAATTTCCAATTTTTTGATGTAATTCAGTCCAAGATTCTCTTACAGATGTATGATCAGATGCTGATATTTTTGGATTGAGTAAATTTGGATGTGATTGATCCAAATCCAATTTTCTAAAATCGGCTAATTCTTGCTTGTTATCAAAGTTGTAAA
>JBCCLS010000110.1:0-8351 GCA_039026835.1 Bacteroidota bacterium
ATTTTTGCAGCAGATGCACTGTTTTTTGGTGGTCAGGCGGCTACGGATGCGAATCAATTTATGAAGGCGATTCGCATGTATGAGCAAGCGTCAACACTATATGAACTTTTGGGAGATAATCAATATGCTATTTTGGCTGGAGCTGAATTAACCGCACTATACAGCAACAATGGTTTTGTAGAAAAAAGCATCCAAGAACGTGCACGTTTGATTCAAAAAGCGACTGCCAATCAAGACTATTTTTCATTGGCACAACTTACAGGGCAGAACATCAATGCCTACTACAAGTTGCAAGAGTATCAAAAGATGTTGGCAACTATTGATACACTTCTAAAACTACAAGACAGTATTAAAGAGAATTTTGAGAAAAACTATTACGACTTATTTGCGATTAACTACAAATTACTTCATTTTAGTGAACAAGGTGATGTAGAAAAAGCGCGGTCACTATTCACTCAATTAGTAGAGAAAACAAAAGATGATCAAGTATCACAATATCTCAAAACCGATGTTTTACTGGCAAAAGCTGCGTATTACGAGTTAGTGAATGATCAAAACGCATTGATTCCAATTTTGGAAAACTTAGCAGAAATTAAAAGTACGAATAGATTAAGCGCACAGTTGGAAGCACGAGAACGATTGGCTGCTATTTATAAGGAAAAAGGACAAATTGGAAAGTCTTTACAATTAAAAGAGGTAAACACTCAAATCAAAGATTCAGTCTACAACGCACAACGCACCAATGCTTTTTTATACTATCAATCTGAATTTGAAGCCGAGCAAAAACAACGCGAATTACTAGCACAAGATGCGCAAATTCAGAAACTAGCCACCGAAAAAGAATTAGCAGCGACCAAAAGAAACTACCTCATCGCGGGAATTGTGCTGTTCTTTGTGTTGCTAAGTGCTTTTTTCTATATCAGAAATAAACAGAAAATTAAGGAACAAGCGTACAAGAATATTCTACTCAATAATAAAATAGCAACCAAAACAGAAGAAATTAACGAACTGCTCACAGAAACGATTCAGCATATCAAATCAAAAGAACGCATTGCAGAAAATTTGGAAAAACTTTCTGATGATAAAAAAGACATCAATCTGAAAAGTATCATTGCCGATTTAAAAGCAAGCAAAGCAGATAATGCAAAGTTGATGTTGATCAAACAAAACATTGAACACGTCAATTTCGATTTCATCAAAACGTTAAAAACATCATATCCAAAGTTAACAAAAACGGATGTAGAAATCTGTTCGCTCATTCGTATTGGTTTAAGTCGAAAAGAAGTCGCTAATCTTCGAAACACTTCTTTAGAAGCCGTAAAAATGTCTCGTTCTCGCATCAAAAAGAAGCTTAAACTTACTACAGGTCAAAGTCTTGACGAATTCATCAAACACTTGTAAAACAACACTTTAACAACCTGTACCCATGTTTGTACCCTATCCTTTTTAGGAAATATAGGCATGTCCTCTATACATTTGGATAAAACCAATACGCCATAATCCAAATACAAATGTTCTTGAAAAATTTGAAGAAAAGGCATTCTGAAAAAGCGCAAGATTCAGTCCCAAAACGGAAACTGAGTTCGGCGATTTTGATGAAAGAGCAAACAGATTTTTTAGAAGGACATTTGAACAAACTTGAAAAGTTGAAAACACGAATACAAAAAATGAGGTAAGCATACCTGATTTATATGCTCAAAAAATTATTCACAACTGTTCGCCTATCGCTTTTGCTTTAAAAATGAATCATAATAAAATGTATAACCAGATAAAATAGCCCACCATGAAAACAAAACTATTCCTTCTAGTATTATTTTGTATGCCCTTTTGGAGTGCTGCGCAAGGTTGCGGTGCTTCCATGATTCCGTTATCTATTGAACAACGCGTCAATGAAGCTACAAAAATTATAGAAGCAGAAGTTACCAATAGCCAAAGTTATTGGGATGCCAATCATCACAATATTTACACTGTTCATACGCTAAATGTGTATACTAACATGCGCGGAAATACGGTAACTACTGTAAAAGCCGTGACTATGGGTGGAAAAGTGGGTGATAACATCCAAATTACGTCAAGTGCCGCAAGTTTGATGGTAGGAACTACAGGAACGTTCTTTTTAAAAACTTTTTCAGGAAATCTCCCAGTTTCTGGAACCTTATATGAATTGGTCGGTGCGGCACAAGGAGTGATCAAATATGATAAATATTCTCCAAAAGCTGCGGATGTTTTCACAAAATATATGTCTGTAGAAAACGATTTGTATGGACGAATTCAGTCAGCCACACGCAGTCAATTTCAAGTACTACAAGCACGTCCAGTGGTTGAAAATAACAGTTCATTTGCTAGAGCGACACCAACTATTTCTTCTTTTTCTCCTACAACCGCTACAGCGGGAACACAAACGGTATTGACCATTAACGGTTCTAATTTCGGAACTACCGAAGGAACGGTAGGTTTTCCAAATTCAAATTCAGGTGGTTCTACGTTTGTAGATGCGATCAGTTCACAAATTATCAGTTGGACAGATACACAAATTCAAGTTCAAATTCCCACATTGGCAGGAACAGGAAGATTCCGTGTAACGAACAGTACGTCAGAATCGAACGAAAGTTTAACCGATCTGAATATTACATACAATCATGCAGGAATCAATTCAGGAGGCATCGCTTATCCATCTATACTTCAAGACGATAATGGCAGCGGTGGTTTTACCTTTCAATACCACACCGATTTTGATACAAGTGCCGCCAAACAATATTTTGAAGATGCTTTTGACTTATGGAACTGTGAATCAGATATCAACTTTGTCTTTGGCAGTACTACTACCACAGATGTGACCGCAGATGATGGTATCAACATTGTACGTTTTGACAATGGCAATGAATTATCTTCAGGTGTGTTAGGGCAAGTAACCACGCGCTTTCAAGGAACCTGTTCCACAACCAATAGAATTCTAGCAGATGAAATAGACATCACTTGGAATGACAGCACCAACTGGTATTATGGTAGTGGAACACCAAGCGCTTCTCAATACGATTTTAAAAGTGTTGCCTTACATGAACTCGGTCACGCACACCAATTAGGACATGTCATTGACAATAGTGTAATTATGCACTACACGCTTGGCAATGGTCAAAGTAGATATAATTTATCACAAAATGATAGAGATGGTGCAGTCTACACGATGGGCTTATTCAAGCAAACCATTGGTTGTAGTGTTACGCCGATGAGCGAACAAGTGAACTGCTGTGATCCTGTAACGATTACCACACAACCTGTAGCACCCGATGTGTGTTTAGGTGATACTTTTACCTTAACAGCAGATGGAACCGATTACAGTACGGTACAATGGCAAGTGAATATTGGCAGTGGTTGGACAGACTTGTTCGATGGTCCTATTTATTCGGGTGTCACCACCACCACTTTAGAAGCCGCTACATCTGCGGGGGTAGATGGGTATCAGTATCGATTGGTCTTTGATGATGCTTGTGGCGGCAGTTACAATTCGAATGCAGTAACGATCAATGTGGATAGTATACCATTAGCTTCTGTAAGTGCTGGAAGCTTAGAATGTGCTGGTAGACTAGTATTTACTTTCGCCCAAGATGGTAGTAGAACTAATATAGAATTTAGTATTGACGGTGGCGTCACCTATCCTTATAATTATGCAGATACGGCTTTTTCAGCAACCGTATCAGGGTTAGATGAAGGCACGTACAATGTGTGGGTACGCTGGGGAAATGGGGACTGTCCGCAAGATTTAGGTGAGTATACCATTGCATTGCCTGCAAGTTGTGTCACGAGTATTCCCGATGCGAATTTTGAACAAAGATTAATCGACTTAGGCATTGATTCTGACAATACCCTTGATGGGAATGTACTCACTACAGATATTAGTGGTATTACCAGTTTGGATGTTGAAGATACCGATGGTAATTCAGGAAATGATATTACAGATTTGACAGGAATCGAAGATTTTACAAGCTTAGTGACACTGAATTGCAGAGGAAACAACCTGACTGCTATTGATATTAGCAACAATATAAATTTAGAAGAACTATCTGCGGGTACCAATAGCAATCTTACAACACTTACCATTTCAAACAACACCAATTTAAAGTTCTTGTTTTTGGAAGTCACCAAAGTCAACAATATAGACTTTTCGTTAGTTCCAAACCTTCAAGAATTAAACTTGAGTAATAACCCAAATTATACAGCTGTCGATGTTTCAGGATTATCAGTTTTAGATGCATTTACGATGAAAAATTGTGCCAATCTAGCTTCTATGGATGTACGCAATGGAAATAACACCAATTTTATAAGTTTTGATGTTTTGAATAATCCGCTTTTATCCTGTATTTCTGTTGACGATGCTACATATTCAACTACTAACTGGACCAATATAGATAATACAGCTTATTTTAGTGAAACTAACTGTGTGTATACGAGCATTCCAGATGCAAATTTTGAAGCGAGACTAGACGCTTTAGGATATGATGATATTTCGGGGGACGGACAAGTGCCAACAGAATTCATTAACACCGTAACTTCTTTAGGCGTTCAGAATCGATCTATTAGTGATTTAACAGGAATTGAAGATTTTATTGCACTAGAAACCTTGAACGCTAATACGAATACGATATCGAGCATTGATGTGAGTACCTTGGCAAATCTGAGAGAGCTTAGAATTGGCTATAACAATCTCACAAGTATAGATATAAGTAACAATACATTATTAGATTTTATCGATATTCAATATAACAGTTTAACAGCATTGGATATTTCTAACAACACTGTATTAGAATTTGTGAATGCAGGAAGTAACTCGATAACAGCTATCGACTTCACGAATAATCCTTTGATGCGCATCATTGCTATGCCAGATAATAATTTGACTTCTATTGATGTACGCAATGGAAATAATACAGCCATCACTACTTTTATTATGTCTCAGAACGCTGCCCTTAACTGTATTCTAGTAGATGATGCGGTGTACAGTACTAACAACTGGTTTTCAATACCATCTGGAGTTTTCTTTAGTGATACAGGCTATTGCGATTATACACAAATTCCAGATGCGAATTTTGAAGCACGATTGGACGCGTTGGGCTATGATGATATTTCTGGCGATGGACAAGTGCCTACGGATTTGATTAATACCGTTACCTCTTTTACCGCTGAAAACCAATCTATCAGCGATTTAACAGGAATTGAAGACTTTATAGCATTAGAGTTTTTAAATGTAGCCAACAATGCAATTTCAAGTATTGATGTCAGCAATTTAACACAATTGACGGAGTTACGCGTTGGATATAACAATCTGACAAGTATTGATGTGAGTTCAAATACATTGTTAGAGCTTTTAAATGTGCGCAATAATAGTCTCACAAGCTTAGATGTGTCTAACAATACAGCACTAGAATTTTTAACCTTTCACATCAACAACATTACAACTATAGATGTCAGCAACCTCCCAGCACTTCAAGTGATCAATGCAATCAATAATGGATTAACGGGGTTAGATGTATCTAACAATCCAGCATTGGAAGTTGTCAGAGCAGGTAGCAATTCCATTGGAGCTATCGATTTTACGAACAATCCGTTGATACGTATTATTTCGATACCGAATTCAGGTTTACAAAGCATGGATGTTCGAAATGGAAATAATACAGCGATCACTGATTTTGCATTGCTTGGAAATTCAGGCTTACGATGTATTTCGGTAGATGATGCAGCCTACAGCACTGCCAATTGGACGTCTATTCCGCCAAATACAAGCTTTTCTGAAACTGATTACTGTGACTATACCGCAATTCCAGATATCAATTTTGAAACAGAATTGGAATTGTTAGGCTTGGATGATATTTCAGGGGACGGACAAATACCAACAGTAGCGATTGATACTATAATCAACTTGAACATTCCGAATAAAAGTATTTCGAATCTTTCAGGGATTGAAGATTTTGCAAGTCTTGCTTCGCTGGATATTTCAGATAACAGTATCACAACACTTGATTTAAGTCAAAATATAGTATTAGTGGAACTAGCAGCTTATAACAATCAATTGACTTCGCTCGACTTGAATAACAATATAGCCATTTTTGAAGTGGATGCTTTTGGAAACCAACTCACCACATTAAACGTAACCAACTGTATCGCTTTAGAACGACTGTACTTAGATAACAACAATTTTACAAGTTTAGACCTTAGCACAAACACAAGTTTACGACGTCTCATTATCAATGATAATAACTTAGAAAACTTGAATGTTCAAAATGGCAACAATGCCAATATGAACTTTTTCAATACGACGAATAATCCGAATTTGACTTGTATTTTGGTAGATGATGTTACGCTTGCTACGAACAATTTTACCAACATCGATCCGCAAACAAATTTTTCTGCCACTTACTGTAGATACACACAAATTCCGGATGCCAACTTTGAAACCACACTCAATAACTTAGGATATGATGATATTGCTGGCGATGGACAAGTGCCAACGGCTTTGATTGAAGTCGTGACAATGTTAAATGTCGAATTCAGCAACATCGCAGATGTGACAGGCATTGAAGATTTTACGGCTTTACAATCATTTAATGCAAATAATAACAACATCACTTCCGTAGATGTAAGCGCCAATACCAACCTGGAAACACTTCGATTGATCACCAATCAGTTAACGACATTGGATGTTTCTCAGAATACCAATCTGAAAGATTTGGCTGTAAATGATAATATGATTGAAAGTTTGGATCTTTCCAACAACACCTTACTGGAAACTATTTCGCTAACGGTAAATAACTTGTCATTTGTAAACATACAAAATGGAAACAATACCAATATCACAAGCTTTAATGCAGACGCCAATCCTAATTTGACCTGTATTTTAGTGGATGATCTTGCAAATAATTACAGTTCTTGGGTATTGGATTCCGCTACTAGTTTAACCGATACGTATTGCCGTTACACACAAATTCCAGATGCAAACTTTGAAACTGCGCTTAATAATTTAGGATTGGATGATACTGCTGCAGATGGACAAGTGCCAACGGCATTAATAGAAACAGTTACTTCGTTATCTGTAAATGCTGCAAACATTGCGGATTTGACAGGAATTGAAGACTTTACGAGTCTTGACATTCTATTTGCATTCGGAAATTCTCTCACAAGTATTGATCTATCAAACAATGTAAATTTACAGACATTAATCATCAATGGAAACAATATAACAGCACTTGATCTCAGTGCGAATCCAAATTTGACAACGCTGGAAGCTGCAAGCAATAACATTTCTCAATTAAATATTACCAACAATCTGAATCTTGTAAACATTAATGTGGATAGCAACGCCTTGACAAGTTTAGACTTTTCAATGCTAACAAATTTAGAGGATGTGAATGTTGCCAACAATCAGTTGACCTATTTCAATATCAAAAATGGAAACAATACTAGTATTTCAGATTTCACAGCATTGATTAATCCTTCATTAAGCTGTATTATTGTGGACGATCCTGTATACAGCACCACTAACTGGAATGCTATTGATGCTACAACCATGTTTAGCGCTGCTGCCTGTCGCTACACAGCCATTCCAGATGCGAATTTTGAAACGGAACTCGGTAATCTAGGATATGATGATATTCTAGGCGATGGTCAAGTCCCAACAGGATTGATTGAAACGATAACGCAATTAAACATCAACTATCATTCGATCGTAGACTTAACAGGAATTGAAGACTTTGCAGCGTTGCAAGAACTCAATGTTTCGTATGGTAATCTTACTTCCTTAGATGTAAGTCAGAATACCAATTTAACCAAATTACTATGTGGTTATAATTCGGGATTGACCGCTTTAAACCTAAGTGACAATACTAATTTGCAAGAATTACAGGTAAATGAAACTTCTATTATTTCTTTAGACCTAAGTCAAAATGTAGCTTTAACAATTTTAGTAGCATCCTCTAACTCCGCTTTAATTACACTTAATATTCAAAACGAAAATAACATCAATATCACTAGCTTTGCAACGACTGGCACGCCAAATCTTGTTTGTATTTTGGTGGATGATGTCACGTATTCGCAAACAAATTGGACCAATATTGATGCGGCTAATAATTTCAACGATGCTGTTTGTAGGTATACACAAATTCCAGACACAAACTTTGAAACTGCGCTTGAAACACTAGGCTATGATGATATTTCTGGTGATGGACAAGTGCCAACCGCATTAATTGAACTAGTTACTAGTCTCACAGTCAGTAATTCTAGCATCAGCGTTTTAATAGGAATTGAAGATTTTGCAGCTTTGGAAGAACTCTATGTAGATAACAATTCATTGACGATTTTAG
>JBCCLS010000111.1:0-8335 GCA_039026835.1 Bacteroidota bacterium
TACAATTGGGATTTTTAGATCAATTATTTCTCTCTACAAAAGAAAAGGGTCGTTTTGCTCGATTATCATCGTTCTCTGATAAGCTTTTTAACATATTTACACTTGCCTTCCTATATCGTAGGGAAGCACTCGTACTAAAGTCTAATGTAAATAGATGGGCATTTTATGGGTTTGTGTTGTTATATCTTTTCGTATCCATCACAATTTCCATCAATCGTGTAGGGGATTTTTATAGTAGAGGTACGTTCACATTTAGCCCTTTTGACGATCGTGATTTCTACAAAGGATACTTTAGATCAGTCATGAGTAGCAATCGCTATGAAAATACCTTAGGACCAGACAAAAAGTTTTTCTCTGGTGGTATACAAAGTGACATTGTTAAAGATAATTATGTAAAGCTTTTTGTGGTGTATCAGGAAAACTTTGATTGGCAATTTGGTGATAGTTTTAAAGAGTTTGGACTCTCTAATCAATATCCTGATAGCTTACGTACGGCGAGTGAATTTAGAACGCATCGAAAAAATCAAAATAAAAAGTGGCAAGCAGCCATTAATGATTATCTGAAAGTATATATTGACAGCAATCAGGTATCTGAGGTGCAATGGGCTGCATATAAACATCCGGTGACCGCAGAAGAAGGATATCTTACCTATCTTAAAATAGATACGTTGACCAAAAATAAACACTATATGTATGTCAATATACGGTATGATCTTACCGCTGGAGGCTCACAAACCGAAAGGCTTTTAAATATTCCTTTTTGGAAGGATTGAAAAAGTTAGTCTCCTTTGACACACCAATACTTAGTGTAAGATTCTCGCTAGAAAATTTTAGGTATAAAAAAAGCTCCCTGATTTCTCAAGAAGCTTTCTACGTTTTATAAAGTGGTCCCACTTGGGCTCGAACCAAGGACCCTCTGATTATGAGTCAGATGCTCTAACCAACTGAGCTATGGGACCGTAAAACGGGATGCAATATTACTACTTTTTTTACTTTCGGGAAAATTTAAATCGTATTAAATTCTTTCCTGACACAACTCTATCAGCGTGCCATTGGTCGATTTTGGATGTAAAAAGACTACTAATTTGTTATCCGCTCCGTTTTTTGGAGTTTCGTTGAGCACAACAAATCCTTCTTCTTTCAATCGCGCGACGTCAGCGTGAATGTCCGTCACATCAAACGCTATGTGATGTACGCCTTCGCCCTTTTTGGCAATGAATTTTGCAATGGGACTGTCCTCACGAGTCGCTTCTAACAATTCTATTTTGCTTTCGCCCAACTGGAAAAAAGAGGTTTTGACACCTTCACTTTCTACTTCTTCCATTTTGTAGTGTTTTTTGTTGAACAACTTGGCAAATAATTGGTTGGATGCTTCAATGTCTTTTACGGCAATTCCGATATGTTCTATTTTGTTCACGTTTTTCGTAATTTATCTGTCAATTCTAACCTATTGAAAGCTAGAAAAATCGTTTCAATCTTAATTATTGCTTAAACCCGCATTTTGCATTAGAAAATCTATTACAGCTCCGAAATACTGCAAATACGATCGCTTTGATGCATTTTTTAATTTAACCATAACAATGCTATGCTAAAATTAAGAAAATGCTCGTCTTTTTGGTATTTCAGACTTTCATAACGAAGTTCTAATACAAAATTCGGGTTAAAGTTATTGCAATTCAGCAGTATTGTCAACGTTTTGTGGCGTTATTATTATATTTTTGCAGAATATGAGTGATATCGAAAGTAATAGACAGAAAAAAATAGCAAGTGTCCTTCAAAAAGATTTGGTCGACATTCTGCAGGGTGCTGCACGAAGTGGCGGATTGACAAATGTGATTATTTCAGTCACAAAAGTGAGTGTTACCGTAGATCTTTCTGTGGCCAAGGTATATTTAAGTATTTTTCCACACAACAAATCGAAAGAATTGTTAGAAGGAATTCAATCCAATGCGCCGTTGATTAAGCATGACTTGGCACAACGTGTGCGTCACCAATTGCGAAAAGTACCTAACTTACTCTTTTTTGTGGACGATTCATTGGAATATATTGAAAACATAGAAAAGTCGCTCAAAGGCGAAGAAAATCCTATTGAAGATCCTGATTTACTAGACAAACGAAAGAAATCGTAATTGAAATTTCCTTTACACATAGCCAAGCGTTATTTACTATCTAAAAGTTCGCAAAACGCCATTAATATCATCAACATCGTTACCAGTATTGTCGTTGTGATTGGTGCATTGGCTTTGTTTATTGTCCTTTCAGGATTTGCAGGATTAAAAAGCTTTAGTCTGTCGTTTAGCAATGATTTTGATCCTGATATTAAGATTGAAGCTGCCGCTGGAAAAACCTTTGTTGTCAATGCCGCTCATATAGAAGCGCTGCAGGCTATTCCAGAAATTGAATCCTTTTCGCAAGTTGTAGAAGAACGTGTGGTATTAAGTTTTAAAAACAAACATCATATTGCCAATATTAAAGGGGTTGATCAATACTTTAAAAAAGTCAATTCGGTAGACAGTATTATGTTTGTAGGAGCTTGGGTAAACCCAGATGATTACCAAGATGCCGTAGTCGGATTTGGAATTTCGCGATTGTTAGATGTCATCGCTAATGATTATAGTAATTTACTCGAAATTATTGTCCCAAAACCTGGCACTAAAAGCATTACCAGCAGCTCCAAAAATCCGTATGAAAAAGTTAAGGTACTTACCTCAGGTATTTATCGTGTTAATGAAGATTTGGATGATAAGTATGTATTTACGAACTTAGAATTGGCACAAGAATTATTAGAATTAGATATCAGTGAGGTCACACACATCGAATTTAAGATGCTACCAGAAGCTGACGAAACTTTGGTAAAAGAGAAAATTACGGCTGTTTTTAATGATAAAGTGATCGCTAAAAGTCGCATTGAACTTAATGATGCCTTATACCGAATGCTCAATACAGAAAACTTGGCAATTTATTTAATCTTTACACTTGTATTGATTCTTGCCCTGTTTAATGTTGTGGGCGCTATCGTGATGATGATTTTAGACAAGCGCGGCAACCTGAAAACACTGTTCAGCATGGGAACAACTGTAACTCAAATCAAACGTATTTTTCTGTTTCAGGGAATCATTATTACTACGTTGGGAGGCTTATTAGGAATTGTTCTTGGGGTTATTGTGGTGTATGCACAAATTCAGTTTAAGCTATTTTATATTACTCCAAATTTGCCATATCCTATGGAACTACAGTTTATGAATTGTATCACCGTATTTTTAACAATTGTTATTTTGGGAATATTGGCCTCCTATCTGGCTAGCAGACGCATTACTGGTGAATTTATTGCGAATTCTTGATTTGGACTGTTAGAATGTTAGTCACGCTTCGCTTTGGTATCGCTTATGCTCTTAGTATGTTCGTATTTTAATTGGTGAGTTTGTAAGTGTCATTTGATACAATTGGTACATTTTTAAATTGACAAATTGATACATTAATTAGACGAACTGATGATCTCCGAATTTCTCGTACACCTCATCCAACACTTGAAACACTCCAATGGAATCATCTGTGGTCACTAAGCGTTGACGGTATTCTTTAAAATGTGGAATGCCTCTGAAATAGTTTGCATAATGACGACGCGTTTCAAAAACACCCAAACGCTCACCTTTCCAATCAACAGACATTTGTAAGTGACGGCGTGCTGCTATGATACGTTCTTCCATAGTTGGTTTTTGCATGTGTGTTCCTGTTTCGAAATAGTGTTTTACTTCTCTAAAGAACCAAGGATATCCAATACTTGCTCTACCAATCATAGCGCCATCCAAACCATATTCATCGCGCATTAACATTGCTTTTTCTGGAGAATTTACATCGCCATTTCCAAACACAGGAATGTGCATTCGTGGATTATTTTTTACAGCAGCAATGGGTTTCCAGTCCGCTTCGCCTTTATACATTTGCGCACGTGTACGCCCATGAATCGCAATCGATTTGATTCCTACATCCTGCAAACGTTCGGCAACTTCCACAATTTTAATAGAATCATGATCCCAGCCCAAACGGGTTTTTACTGTTACGGGCAATTTGGTATGTTTTACCATGGCTTCCGTAAGGGAAACCATTAAATCTATATCTTTTAAAATTCCAGCGCCAGCACCTTTGCTCACCACTTTCTTTACAGGGCAACCAAAGTTAATGTCTATAATATCTGGATTCGATTTTTCAACGATTTCTACAGATTTCAACATTGAGTCCAAATTGGCACCAAATATTTGAATACCTACAGGACGTTCTTTCTCGTAGATATCTAACTTCATAGTACTTTTGGCTGCATCACGGATCAATCCTTCCGAAGAAATAAATTCCGTATACACCACATCTGCACCTTGTTCTTTGCATAATGCACGAAAAGGTGGATCACTTACATCTTCCATCGGTGCCAGTAACAATGGAAAGTCTGGCAACTCTATGTCTCCTATTTTTACCACAATTTGTTATTCTATAAAGATTTGGCAAAGATACATGAAAATTTAAAATGGAGTAGGTACTACTCTTTCAAACGCTCCTGCTCTGCCGAAGATTTGGTACGTTGATTCGTTTGCAACCGCGTATTTCCGAAATTATATCGAAATCCAACACGAATAGTTTGCGTATCGTAATTGGAAAAGTAGCGACTATTTTGATTTACAAATTGCGTAATATTCGTAAATTCTTGTCCATTCAAAATGTCGCTAAGTGTTAAAGAAACAGTAGCCTTTTTATTCCACAGTGTTTTGCGAAGTGATAACGCCACTTGATTGATACCTGAAATTTCAGAAAGTCCTTGAATGTTCGCAGTCACGTACAAAATAGAAAGATTTGCTGTTAGACTTTGATCCTTTAAAAATGTAAAATTGTTGTCTAGAGTAGTATACAAAGACCATTTACTTTGTGTGGTTTCTACATTATCTCCTAGTGTAAATGTGTCACTTACATTGAAAGCAGAGGATACAAAAGATACGTCCCAAGTATCTGAAACAGGAAAATACGTAATAAAATCTAGCCCATAGTCGACACTTTTTTCAATATTAGATGCGATATACTGTAAAATATCGTTGTCATTATCTTGCAATGTCAATTCAAAAATAGCTGCTTTGTTGTATGCATAATAGGCTTCAATGAAAAAGGTTTCATCAATCGATACGCCAATTTTATACATGTTTTGTATAGAAGGTTGCAAGCGTGGATTTCCTGTTGCAAACGAAAAGTCTGTAAAATTGAACCGGAACGGATTCAAATCATCAAAACTTGGACGTTGAATTCTTCGGCTGAAATCAGCATATACATTTACTTTTTCAGAGATATTGTGACTCAAATATGCTGTTGGAAATAGTTCAAAATAATTCTGTGTATTTACCTGATTGGAGATGACAGAGTTTCCTTTGATTTCGGTTTGTTCACCTCTAAGACCTATTTTAAAACTCCAATCGTCCCAATCTTTCGCATAACTTACATATGCTGCATAAATAGATTCATCGTAATCGAAAAAATCAGAATTTGTAACATCTAGCGTCGAAACTCCGTTTTCAATAGTAAACTGCCATAAATCACTTTTGGTGTCAATACTTGCCACTTTAGCACCAGCTTCAAAATTGGTTGTTACGTTGATCGGAAGTTGATAATCTATTTGTCCGCTTAAAATATTAGTACGTTGACTGGCATTTGTAGTAAACGCTGTTGAAAAGTCTGGATTTGAAACAACCGTGTAATCTGTCGCTACTTGCTGATCATCATATTTATCATAATCGTTATACTGAACAGTGACAGAAAATTGTTCACCTTCTTTTTCAAATTTGTGTGTGTAATCTACATTAAGTCCTAAGTTGTGTTTGTTTCTTCTTGTTGTATTGATTGCTTCCAAAGAAAAATCCTCATTCAGCATGGTTTGATCATCTACTACCGAATTGGTTTTGGTATTTCGTTTCCAATACGGAAGATAGAGTAGATTCCCTGAAAAACTGAGCGTGTTTTTCGCATCAAATTCATAATCTGCGTTTACATTGAAAGTGTGTTGATCGAATTTTTCATTCCTGTTGATCAACGAGTTCCAAACAGACGTTGTAGAGGTATTGTCTAAATAATTTATATTTTCTTCGTTATCTCTGTTAAGTTTATTGTGTGTGTAATTGTAGTTCCCTGAGATATTAAACTTTCCGCGTTTGTAAAATTGATTGATTCCTGTAGTATATCTTGGAAAAACACCTTGTGTAAAGTTTCCATAGACACTTCCTTGATATCCTACAACCAAATTTTTTCCCATTACAATGTTTAAAATAGCGCCTCCTTGTGCATCATACCGCGCTGGCGGATTGGTAATCACCTCAACCGATTTCACCGTTTCAGCTGGAGTTCCCTCGAGTAATTGATAAATTTCGTCTGCAGAAAGATATACTTTTCGATCATTGATATACACTGTAGGTGTACTATTTTTTACCGATAATGTGTTGTTAATCACTAAAATTCCTGGAGTTCTTCGTAATACTTCCCACATATTTTCTTCCGTAAGCGCAGTACCTTGAACCGTAAAAACCAAGCGATCTATTTTTCGTTTAAGTGACGGTTTTTTATTTGTAATGGTAACATCGTCAAGGGCTTCCGTGTCTTTTTGAAGTACAATTGTGCCCAAATTTATATCAGAAGCCACCTCAATAGTCTTGCTGTACGTTTTATATCCTAAAAAGCTAATGTTGAGCAAATACGTTCCTGAGGTAATATTTTCAATCAAAAATGTCCCAGAAATTTCAGAAGAGCTTCCTTTGACCACTTCGCCATCTTGAAGTAATACCGCATTAGCAAAAGAGATTGCAGTTTCCGTATCGGAAGCAATCAATTTACCTGAGACTTGAAATGTTTCTTGTCCTACAGCAGTAAAGAGAGTAAAAAACACAATTAAGCTTGTGATTTTTAGGTTCATGGCTATGGTTTGGTTATTAGGGCGCAAATATATTCATTTTTATTGAACGTAGAAAAAAAGCTACATCTTAAATTAAAAAATCTCGGTTTCTATGCGCAAAACACGTGTTTTTGGCTCGTAAAAGAACTATATTTGCACATACTTAGCAATGAATTAAATGAAGCATATTAGAAATTTTTGCATTATTGCACATATTGATCATGGAAAGAGCACGTTGGCTGACCGTTTGTTAGATTTTACAAATACGGTAAGTGAGAGAGAGAAGCAAGATCAGTTATTGGATAGCATGGATTTGGAACGCGAACGCGGAATTACCATTAAATCACATGCCATTCAAATGGAATATACCTATGAAGGTCAAGAATATATTTTTAATTTAATTGACACGCCAGGGCACGTAGACTTTTCGTACGAAGTATCGCGATCTATTGCAGCGTGTGAAGGTGCGTTGCTTATTGTAGATGCCGCACAAAGCATTCAAGCACAAACCATCTCTAATTTATATTTGGCTTTAGAAAACGATTTGGAAATCATTCCTGTGTTGAATAAAGTAGATTTACCGAGCGCCAATCCTGAAGAAGTAACAGACGATATTGTCGATTTATTAGGCTGCGACCCAGAGGAAGTAATTCACGCAAGTGGGAAAACAGGTTTTGGAGTTGATAATATTTTAGAAGCGGTAATTGAGCGCATTCCGGCACCTGAAGGAAGTCCTGATGAACCGTTGCAAGCCTTAATTTTTGATTCCGTATACAATCCTTTCCGTGGAGTAGAAACCTATTTTAGAGTCATGAACGGTTCTATCAAAAAAGGACAACGTATCAAATTTGTGGCAACAGGCAATGAATACAGCGCAGATGAAGTTGGTACTTTAAAGCTGAATCAAGTCATTAAAAAAGAAATCAAAACAGGCGATGTTGGTTATTTAATCACCGGAATCAAAGATGCTCGTGAAGTAAAAGTTGGTGACACCATTACGGATGCCAAAGAACCTACGATGAATGCCATTGAAGGTTTTGAGGATGTAAAACCAATGGTTTTTGCGGGAATTTATCCTGTAGATACGGAAGATTATGAAGAATTGCGCAATTCGATGGAAAAACTGCAATTAAATGACGCTTCGTTGGTATTTACGCCTGAAAGTTCCGCTGCTTTAGGTTTTGGTTTTCGTTGCGGATTCTTAGGAATGTTGCACATGGAAATCATCCAAGAACGTTTGGAGCGCGAATTCAATATGACGGTAATTACAACGGTTCCCAACGTATCATACCACGCTTTTACAAAGAAACATCCAGATGATATTATCATTGTAAATAATCCTTCCGACATGCCAGATCCTTCAAGTTTGGATCGTGTGGAAGAACCATATATAAAAGCAACAATCATTACAAAATCTGA
>JBCCLS010000112.1:0-8291 GCA_039026835.1 Bacteroidota bacterium
CTTTAACCCGATTAACTAACAAAATTTAAGTTCAAGAGAAATGAAAAAAGGATTTTCTATTATGGCTGTAGCCATGTTAACGATTTTAAATGTAGGTGTAGTAACAGCTCAAACAGAACCTGTTGAGCAAGGTTTTCACCAAATACTAAAAGATTATTTTATCAAAGGTGGACCAGGCTTCATGGGAATTGTATTGTTATGTCTTATCTTAGGATTAGCAATTTGTATTGAAAGAATCATCTACTTAAATATGGCAACAACAAATAACAAGAAGTTATTGGCAAATGTTGAAAATGCTTTAGCTAGTGGCGGTGTAGAAGCTGCAAAAGAAGTAGCTAGAAACACAAAAGGTCCTGTTGCTTCCATCTTCTACCAAGGTTTAGACCGTATGGATGAAGGTGTTGAAAACGCTGAAAAAGCTGTAGTAGCTTATGGTGGAGTTCAAATGGGACAGCTAGAAAGAAACGTATCTTGGATTTCATTATTTATCGCAATTGCGCCGATGTTAGGATTCATGGGAACGGTAATTGGTATGATTCAAGCCTTCGATAAAATTGCAGCTGTAGGTTCATTAGATGCTTCGTTAATTGCGAGTTCTATTCAGGTAGCCTTATTGACAACTGTATTCGGTTTGATCGTAGGTATTATTCTTCAAATTTTCTACAACTATATTATTGCAAAGATTGATAGTATTGTAAACGATATGGAAGATTCATCTATTTCTTTAATAGATTTATTAGTTCGTTACAAAAAATAAAAACTATCAACTTTATACAATACAATAGATTATGAAACAATTAAAAATAATATTAACAGTACTCATCGCCATAATCGCGCTTATAGGGTTAATTCTCTATATTATGATTCTTGCGGGTAAGTCTACTGGGAATGGAATGATTATTGCGGGGGAAGTATTGGTAATTGTAACTGCCGCATTATCTTTATTCTTTGGAATTAAAAACTTGGCGACAAATCCACAGGCTTTAAAGAAAACACTAATTTTCTTAGCAGTGTTTGCCATTTTTGGGATATTGTCTTATGTATCAGCAAGTGATGCGATTCCAGAAAATTTAGGAGACGACATTCAAGTTACTGCTACAGCATCTAAATACGTTGGAACTGGAATTTATATGTTCTATTTCTTGGCAGCAATTGCTATTTTATCCATGATTGGATTTGGAATTAAAAAAACACTTAACAAATAATTATGGGAAGAAGAAACATACCAGAAGTAAATGCGGGATCTATGGCAGATATTGCATTCTTACTTCTTATCTTTTTCTTAGTAACAACAACATTCCAAGAGGACAAAGGAATCAACAGAAAGTTGCCTCCAATGCCACCTGATAATGTAGAACCACCAATCATTAGGCAAAAGAACTTATTTACGGTATTGGTAAATAAAAACAATGATCTTTTGGTTGAAGAGGAAGTAATGCAGCTTAAAGATTTACGTAAAGCTGCTGTCGATTTCTTAGATAATGGTGGAGGAACTAACGAAAAAGGAGAACCGTGTACATACTGTAAAGGAAAGAAAGATCCAGAATCTTCCGATCATCCAAACAAAGCTATTATCTCTGTACGTAATGACAGAGAGACAAACTATAAAACGTTTATGGCTGTACAAAATGAACTTGTAGGTGCGTACAATGAGTTAAGAAACCGAGAAGCACAACGTCTATTCAAAATGGATTATACCGAAATGGTAACGATCAATGCAGATCCGCAAGTATCAGACGAAGTAAAGGAAGACCTCAAAGAGAAAATGGATCAAATCAAAGATATGTATCCGCTAAAAATCTCTGAAGCTGAAACGAGTAACAATTAAAACGTAGTCACTATGTCTAAATTTAAAAAGAAGAAAAGTGGAGAGTTACCGCCAGTATCTACTGCGGCACTACCAGATATTGTATTCATGTTATTGTTTTTCTTTATGACGGTAACTACGTTTAAGAAAGATGATTACAAAGTTGCACAAGATTTTCCTTATGCCGATCAGTCACAGAAACTAGATAAGGACGATCCTATCATTTATATCTATGCTGGAAAGCCACACGAAAGATATCAAAGTGAAGTAGGAGCGCAGGCTAAAATTCAGTTAAATGACAAGTTTGCCAGTGTAAGTGAAATTAAAGATTATTGGTTCAACACATTAAACAATGAGGTTGGTCAACAATTTAGAAACGTTGCCATCACCGCTTTAAAAGTTGATGGTGAAACAAATATGGGATTGGTTGCTGATATCAAACAGGAGCTTCGTGAAATTAATGCATTGAAAATTAATTACACAACTAGGCCAGGAAAAGCAACTGATAATAATAAATAGAAGATCTTGAATTTTATATATAAAAGCACTCTGTAAAAAGAGTGCTTTTTTTATACTATCTTGTCACAAAGTTCACGCTTCTATTTTTCAAAAGACACAAAATGAAACATATTGTTATTGGAATGTTACTGTTGCTAGGCATGCAAACAAGTGTTGCGCAAAACACAGCGGTTCAGGACACAATTCCTGATGATAAGTACCGCGAAGATCAACTGTATATCGGATTTACCTATAACATTCTTCAAAACCGTCCAAGTGAAATTTCTCAAAACAACTTATCAAACGGATTGCATATTGGCGTAATTCGCGATTTTCCCATCAACAAGAAGCGAAACAAAGCGATTGGTGTTGGTTTGGGATATTCTTACAATTCCTATTTCCACAATTTAAAAGCAGTGGAGACTGGCAATGGCGTATCATACGAAGTCATTGCAAGCAGTGAAAATTTTGACCGAAATAAGTATCGTACCCATGAAGTAGAATTGCCTATAGAATTTCGTTGGCGTACATCTACAGCTACTGATTATAAGTTTTGGCGTGTATATGGCGGATTTAAATTAGGGTACATTTTTTCGGCTGTTTCAAAATTTGTCAGTAATGCAGAGAAAATAAAATTTCAAAACCCAGATATTAACCGTTTTCAGTACGGTTTAACACTCAGTGCAGGATACAATACATGGAATTTTCACCTGTATTACGGATTAAATAAACTCTTCAAAGACAATACCATGACGACCAGTAGCGAATCTTTTGAAATGGGTACAATTAAAGTTGGCTTACTATTCTACATTCTATAGCCAATCATAATCATACATCACCAATACTTGTGGAACAGCGCCAATAAAAAAGCCAATAATAAGTTCGGTACATGTGTGTGCTTTTAAGTACAATCGAGAACTCCCCACAATTCCAATCATCAAAATAAGAATGCTCAATCCAAACGTAATGTTGAGCTGATAGGTGATACTAAGCACAGTAAAAAATAATACCAAGCCCGAAATTCCCATCATGTGCATGCTAGCTTTTACACGAGCTAACACAAAAACCAAACAAATTACTGCTGAAATTAACGTTGCTAGAAAAAAATCAAACAATTCTGCAAAAATAGACTCTGAAATTATTCTAGTCACAATCAAAAACAACAACAATACATACAAATAGAGTGGAATTCTTCGTTGATCGACATTTTTCACAAAAATACTTTCAATCAGTCGCAGGCGTCGCAATAAAACAAATGTCAAGATTGGAATGAAGATGGTAAAAATTGAAATTGTAATGGCAACATTCACTGTAAAATTGAATTCATACATGCGTGGCGTAATGACAAAATAGCCAACAGTGGCCATCACCGGAATAAAAATTGGGTGAAATACATAGGATATAAAGTTGAGAAACGTGCGCATTTATATTTTCTTTCGTAAGCGTGCCACAGGAATGTCTAGTTGTTCTCTATATTTTGCCACCGTTCTACGTGCAATTGGATAGCCTTTTTCTTTTAAAATAGTCGCTAGCTTTTCATCTGTCAACGGTTTTTTCTTGTTTTCGTCTTCGATAACTGTTTCTAAAATCTTCTTGATTTCTCGTGTCGATACGTCTTCTCCCTGTTCATTTTTCATAGACTCAGAGAAAAATTCTTTGATCAGTTTGGTGCCGTACGGCGTATCTACATACTTACTATTTGCCACACGCGATACCGTAGATACGTCCATTGTAATCATATCAGCAATATCTTTTAAAATCATCGGTTTTAGCTTGCGTTCGTCGCCTGTGAGGAAGTATTCTTCCTGATAATGTAAAATGGCATTCATGGTGACTAAAAGTGTCTGCTGGCGTTGTTTAATGGCGTCTATAAACCACTTAGCAGCATCTAACTTTTGTTTGATAAACATTACCGCATCTTTTTGCGATTTCGTTTTTTGACGTGTGTCTTTGTAGCCTTTCAGCATGTCGTTGTATTCTTTAGAAACATGCAATTCTGGAGCGTTACGTCCATTAAGTGTTAACTCCAATACACCTTCTACAATACGAATGGTAAAATCAGGAACAATATGTTCTATAATTTTGGTACTTCCGGCATACGAGCCGCCAGGTTTTGGATTTAATCGCTCAATTTCTAAGATTGCATCACGCAATTCCACTTCGGTAATGTCAAATTTCTGTAATAGTTTTTGATAATGTTTTTTGGTGAAATGTTCAAATGATTTCTCCAAAATCGCGATGGCCATTTCAATAGAAGCGGTCGGTTCTTTTCGGCGTAATTGAATCAACAAACATTCTTGTAAATTTCGTGCACCAACACCTGCTGGATCGAGTTCATGAACAATGAGTAAAATTTTCTCAATATGTTCATCCGTTGTAAATACATTTTGTGTAAATGCCAAATCATCGACAATATCTTCTAGCGGTCTGCGAATGTATCCGCTTTCGTCCACACTTCCTATCAAAAACTCAGCAACATCTCTGTCTTCTTCAGAAAGTCGGAACGTATTCAGCTGATTCTTTAAATGTTGATTAAACGATGTTCCTGAGGCATACGGAACACTCTTTTCTTCATCATCAACACTGTAATTATTTGCTTGTAAACGATAACTCGGGATTTCATCATCACTCAAATATTCATCCACATTAATATCTTCTGCAGCAATCGTTTCATTGCCGTAATCATCATCATAATCCGTTGACAAATCCGCATCAAACTCATCTAATTGCTCTTTTCCGCTATCCAACGCAGGATTTTCTTCCAACTCTTGTTTCAATCGCTGTTCAAAAGCTTGCGTAGGCAATTGAATCAACTTCATGAGTTGAATTTGTTGTGGAGATAGTTTCTGAGAGAGTTTAAAGTTAAGTTGTTGTTTAAGCATAGTTTTTTGTGAAAAACAAATAGTTGTCGTTGATTAGTTATTCATGTTGATTACTGTTCGTAAATTTTATAAGTTGCTTTTCCACCACCAATCTGCATATTCATCGTGCGCTCTCCTTTGATAAATCGCTTTGTCTTTCGGTCAATCTCATACATACCTTTCGCATTCATTTTTTCAAGTACGCCGCTAATGCCATCTATGTCTACATTTACATCCACAAAAATCGTAGTAGCTGTAATATCATCTATGGTATAGCTAAACTTCATATTTTGTGAGGGAACTATAGGATTTTTTGTCTCATAATTCCAAGTTGTTCCTACAGCAAGTGTTCCTTCTGGAAAACTAAATGTTGGCACTGGCGAATATTGTTGTAAAATAGATGCATCCATAAAGGACGATGTGTCCTTGAAAGTTGCTTTTTGAATAAGATTGCCATATTTATCCAAAATTACAGTAAATTCTTTATCTATATATTGTTTGATCTCATTGTACATTTCCAATTCTGTAGTGCTCATTTCATCTACAGTATTGAGTGCTTTTACAATTTCAGTATCCACATTTTCCTTTTCGCCCATTATATCCGCTTTGTATTGCATGCGGGTTACTTTTCCTGTAAAGATAAACGTACTGTCAGGTGTAATTTGATCTAACTGAAAGTACACTTCGTTCATATCTTCAAAAGAACCCATTTGATTTGCTTCGGTTGCTGTACCAAAAACAAGTGTTTGCGTGAATCCTTCTTCAAAATGAAGCGCTGAACTAATGACGTCTGTACTTTTTTGAGAACAGCTCACCAAAAATAGTACCATAGTTATAGCTGTAAGGAAAGTTTTTTTCATAAATCGGTTTTTAGCGTTACACAAATATAACAAACTTCGATGGCATTGTGCGGAATGATACAAAATTTAGCCCTGATTTTTCCTGTCTTTGGTACAACTGTTTCATACCAATTTTACGCTAATATGTTACATGTAAGCTCGTTTATTTGGCATTCTAATGCCTTACGAATCCTTTCCGTAGCGAAGGCTATGCAAAGAATTCGAAGCGTTTTGTGATACCAAAGCAACATCGCTTTTAAAGTCGCATTGGTAAAAGAATTTTTTAGCGTACTCCATAAAAAAAGCAGACTTTCACAAGTGAAGTCTGCTTCTCTGTAAGATAGTATCGTATTTTTAAAACTCTGCATTTTGTGGAGTTCTTGGATAAGGAATTACGTCTCTAATGTTGCTCATTCCTGTTACAAACATAACCAAACGTTCAAAACCAAGTCCAAAGCCAGAATGTACAGCAGTTCCGTATTTGCGTAGTTCTAAATACCACCACAATTCCTCTTCAGGAATGTCTAAGGCAGCCATTTTTTCTTTCAAAACCTCCAAGCGCTCCTCACGTTGCGAACCACCGACGATTTCTCCGATTCCTGGGAACAAAATATCCATTGCCCGTACTGTTTTTTCATCTTCGTTTAAGCGCATGTAAAATGCTTTGATATTTGCTGGATAATCAAATAAAATCACAGGACATTTAAAATGTTTCTCTACCAAGAAACGTTCGTGCTCACTTTGTAAATCCGCGCCCCATTCATTGATTATGTATTTAAACTTTTTCTTTTTGTTCGGTTTTGAATTGCGTAAAATATCTATAGCTTCTGTGTAACTAACACGTTTAAAGTTATTGTCAATCACAAAACGCAATTTCTCTGTCAAGGTCATATCATTACGTTCTGCTTGTGGCTTGGTTTTGTCTTCTTGAATCAATCGGTTTTCTAAAAATGCCAAATCGTCTTGATTGTGTTCAACTACATAGCGTAACACAGATTTCATAAAATCTTCTGCTAAGTCCATGTTTCCAGCCAAATCCATAAAGGCAACTTCGGGTTCAATCATCCAGAATTCTGCTAAATGACGCGATGTGTTTGAGTTTTCTGCTCTAAACGTTGGTCCAAATGTATATACTTTCCCTAAAGACATCGCATATGTTTCCGCTTCTAACTGTCCAGAAACCGTTAAGTTGGTTTCCTTTCCAAAGAAATCTTGCGAATAATCTACATTTCCTTCTTCATTCAACGGCGGATTTTTAGCGTCTAATGTTGTAACGCGAAACATTTCGCCAGCACCCTCTGCATCACTTCCGGTAACTATTGGTGTATGTACGTGGTAAAATCCGTTTTCAGTAAAATATTTATGTACTGCGAAAGACAATGCTGAACGCAAACGCATTACAGCACTGAATGTATTGGTACGTGTACGTAAGTGCGCTTGCTCACGTAAAAACTCCAATGAATGTCTTTTAGGTTGCATTACCGTTTTAGACACTTCTTCTGGATCTGCATCACCTAAAATAGTGATTTCTTCTACTTTGATTTCTACTTTTTGTCCTTTCCCTTGGCTTTCGATCAATTCACCTTTGATGGCAACCGCAGCGCCTGTACCAATGCGTTTTAAAAGGTCTTCATTTGTATTTTCAAAATCAACAACACATTGAATATTATTAATGGTTGATCCATCATTTAAAGCAATAAAACGGTTTGCTCTAAACGTTCGTACCCAACCTTTTACAGTAACTTCCTGTAGCAATGTTTCTGAGCTTAATAACTCAGCGACTGTGTATGATTTCATCTTTACAATATTTTAGGCGACAAATATAGCTAAATTCGCATTAAATGGCATATAAGAATCGTAAAGAAAATGTTGAATATTTTAGGCGAAAAACACAGTCGTAGCCTTAGTTAAGACGCGTATTTTTAACGAAGAAGATTGGATATTTTCATAGAAGATTACTGTTATTTAATGTAGATTTAGCTATAAACTTCATTAGTGAAAAATTACGAAAGCTCATTGTATAAAAATAACGGGAACTTGCTGTAGATTCTGTACGAAGAGTATGTTTTTTTGATGCGATTATACTACGAAGCGTAAAAATACCTGAAAATAAAAGGATATTACCTACCAAAAAGGGGATTTTTCCCCTTGTCTGAACACTTGATATTGACATATATTTGTCATGGCTATTAATCAATTGTAATCTTAATTTGTCTTCAATGATTAAGAAAATTAAGGTAGGTTTGGGGGAACCGAATAGAGTCTGAATGCTGTACCAACAGCTTC
>JBCCLS010000113.1:0-8208 GCA_039026835.1 Bacteroidota bacterium
GCAGTAGCCAAATTAGCAATCGGAAGTGCAATGTCGCCGTCATTAAACGAATTCACAATATCCACAAAACCAATCAACCAAATTTTTGAATGGACTTTGGTTCCGATTTCGCCACCAATTTTAAAGTTGTTGCTGTAATTATTAGTCATCAAATCAACTCCTGTAAATGCCTGAATGTAGAATTTATCAAAACTACGTCCAAAATTGATAGTAGGAGTGAAGGTCCACGCATCTCGTCCAGTTCTTATTCCAGAAGCAGCTTCAAACGTTCCTGTATTTGCTTCCACATTTAGTTGTCCAGAAATAATCCACTTTTTCTTGTAAAACTGATGTCTCAATCCCACAGAAATATTTCCAAAAGATGAGGTTGACTCTTCGGTAATAAAAGCATTTCCACCAACAGCGTCGCCTGTACTGATAAATTTTATTGGTAAATTTACAAGCAAAGTTGTCTTGTTTGTTAGTCCATATTCTCCATATAATTGTAATGTATTATCCGTGATTTCACGATCTGTCGAATAATCAGGATCACCAAAAATTTCATCATAATTGGAGATTGTCGTAAATGAAAGTTGAGTATAAAATTTTCCTTTTTCTTGTGTCCACGGACTTTGTGCAAACAGAAATTGCACACTCAAAATCATAATAATTGTATATATATTTTTCATAATTAGCTCGTTTTATGGAAGCTTAGTAGTAAGTACGAAGCAAATCTTACAGAATGTTTAACAAGTTGTACACACTAATAATTCTCGAAATGTGTTATTTTTAGCAGTTATATGATGAATGCATACGAAGACATACAGAAGAAATTAAGTCAATTCGTGACTAAGTATTACACTAACGAATTGATCAAAGGCGCCATATTGTTTTTCAGTATTGGCCTATTATATTTTATCATCACCTTGTTGGTGGAACATTTTTTATGGTTAAGCACAGGCGCAAGAACAGCGTTATTTTGGATTTTTATCTTAGTGGAGGTATCGCTTTTCGCGAAGTTCATTGTGCTTCCATTGACCAAATTGTTTAAACTGCAGCAAGGTATCAGTTTCAAAGATGCATCTCGTATTATCGGGGATCATTTCCCAGAAGTAAATGATAAATTGTTGAACGTGTTGCAACTGTCAGAAGCGTCTCAGGAATCTGAATTGTTGTTGGCAAGCATCGAACAAAAATCACGTGAGCTACAACCTGTTCCGTTTCAAGTAGCAATCAATTTCAAGAAAAATATTAAATATGCCAAGTATGCCATTTTACCATTAGCCATTGTATTATTTGTTTGGATTTCTGGAAATAGCTCACTTTTTAGTCAAAGCTACGAACGTGTAGTCAATTACCAAACGGCATACGAACCGCCAGCACCTTTTCAATTTGTGGTGACAAACGACGATTTACAAGCCATAGAAAATCAAGCATATAAATTGCAAGTGCAAACCATTGGTGATGTCATTCCAGAAGAAGTACAAATTACGTTGGGAGATGAAACCTATTTTCTTCAAAATAGAGGAATCGGAACCTTCGAATATACGTTTACGCAACCCAAAGAAGCGACAACTTTTACACTAAACGCTAATGAAGTTACCTCAAAACCATACACACTAAGTGTGGTAAAAGTGCCGTCATTGGTTAATTTTCAAATGGTGTTGGATTATCCAGTGTATACGAAACGTAAAGATGAGGTGTTAAAAAGTACTGGAAACGCAACCATTCCTGAAGGCACAAAAGTGACATGGGAAGCTAAAGCAAAACAGACAAACAAATTAGAGCTTATAGCCAAAGATAGCACGTACATCTTTGAAAAGCAATCGGATGACTTTACATTAAGTCAAAAAATATTTCAAAATATTGATTATCAGATAAGTACAAGTAATTCAGAGCTTCAAAACTATGAAAATTTAGGTTTTGGTATCAATGTGATAAAAGATGCATATCCAAAACTAGATTTACAATCAAAATGTGACAGTATTGATGGAAGAACGCTGTATTTTTTAGGTCAAGCTTCTGACGATTATGGACTCAAAAGATTGCAGTTAGTATATTATCCATCGGAAAGTGCGGCAAAGAAAATCAAGGAAAACATTCCAATTAGCAAATCAAATATTGATCAATTTCAATATACATTTCCAGGAAATCTAGATTTAGCGAAAGGTGTGAACTATGAATTTTACTTTGAACTCACAGATAACGATGGAATTCGTGGCGGAAAGAAAGTTAAAAGTGAAGTATTCAATTATCGAAAATTGACAGATACAGAATTGCAAACAGAACAGTTGCAACAACAAAATGAAACCATCAAAGATTTAGACAAATCGCTAGAAAAACTTCAAAAGCAACAAGATGAACTGAAGAAGATTTCACAAAGCCAAAAAGAGAAAAGTGAATTGAATTTCAATGATCGCAAAAAGCTAGAAAAATTCTTGCAGCGACAAGAACAAAGTGATCAAATGATGAAGAAATTCTCCAAGCAACTGGAACAAAATTTAGACGATTTTCAAAAAGAAGAAACGCAAGAAGATATAGACAAAGAGTTGTTGAAAGAACGTTTAGAGCGCCAACAAAAAGAATTAGAGAAGAATGAAAAACTCATGGAAGAGTTGAAGAAGCTGGCGGAAAAAATTAGCGAAGAAGAACTCCAAGAAAAATTAGAAGAATTAGGCAAACAACAACAAAATAATAAAAAGAATCTGCAACAAATCCTAGAACTTACTAAGCGTTATTATGTGACCAAAAAGGCAGAGAAGATTCAAAAAGAGCTGCAAGAATTAGCTAAGGAACAAGAAGAACTTTCCAAAAAGAATGGTGATGAAAACACAAAAGAAAAACAGGAAGGTTTGAATAAGAAGTTCGAAGATTTGCAAAAGCAAATGGACGAATTAGACGAGGAAAATAACAAACTCAAAAAACCATTAGACTTAGAACGTAGCAAAGAAGACGAAGAAGATATCAAACAAGAGCAGCAAGGTGCTACAGATGATCTAGAGAAAAGTGAAGAATCTGAAAGTGAACAGCAAAAAACGGATCAACAAAAAAGTGCCAAACAAAAGCAAAAGAAAGCAGCGCAAAAAATGCAGCGTATGAGCAAAAGTATGCAAACGCAGATGCAGATGAGTGGACAGGAAAGTATTCAGGAAGACGCAGAAATGCTCCGTCAGATTCTAGATAATTTAGTTTTATTTTCATTTGATGAAGAAAACTTAATGAAAGCTTTTGAAGAAATTGACAACTCAAATGCAGGTTATGCCGCAAAGCTAAAACGTCAAAAAGAACTGCGAAAAATGTTTGAGCATGTGGATGACAGTTTGTTCGCATTATCATTGCGTCAGCCTTCAATTTCTGAACGTATTAATGGAGAAATAACCGAGATTTATTACAACATAGACAAATCTTTAGAGCAGTTGGCAGAAAACAATGTGTACAGAGGTGTAGCATCACAACAATATGCACTGACATCGACAAATAAGTTAGCTGATTTTCTAAGTGCAGCATTGGACAATATGAACCAAAGCATGGGACAAGGACAGGGACAAGGTTCTAACGGAATGGGTCAGAGTGGACAAAATCAAGGACAAGGGAAAGGCTTCCAATTACCTGACATTATCCAATCGCAAGATGATTTGAACAAGCAGATGAAAGATGGCATGAAGCAAGAAGGGCAAGGAAAAGATGGTAAAGGTGGCAAAGAAGGTGGTGATGAGAAAGGAGATAAAGGCAAAGGAAATAAAGATGGCCAAGATGGAGAAAATGGTCAGCAAGGTGGCGGATCGGGTAGTGGAGATGAAGACCAATCTGGAAAATTATATGACATTTTCAAACAGCAACAAGCGCTCCGCAATCAACTAGAAAAGCAATTGAAAGACAAATACGGAGAAAAAATAGAAGACCCACAAGCGCGTGAATTGTTGAAACAAATGGAACAAGTTGAAACAGAATTGTTGGAAAGAGGTTTCAATGACGAAACGATGAAGCGTATGATTGAACTCAAATATCAACTCCAAAAATTGGACAAAGCAGCCTTTGAACAAGAGAAAGAAACACGACGAGAATCCAATACAAATCGTAAAGACTTCAACAATACTACGAACGAAGAAATGCCTGATGTGCGACAGTATTTCAATCAAATTGAGATATTAAACAGACAAGTATTACCTTTGCGGAATAATTACAAAAAGAAAGTACAAGAGTATTTCAAAAAGAAGGATGATTAGTTTTCATTATGAGACCGATTTTGAGCTTCAAAATGAAGCACAAATTTCAGCCTGGATTACTAATGTAATTGTTTCCGAAAAGAAGAACGAAGGCGAAATAAATTATATCTTTTGTGATGATGGATATCTGCACAAATTGAATGTTGAATTCCTTAATCATGATACGCTTACGGATATCATTAGCTTTGATAATTCAATCGGAAATGAATTGCATGGAGACATTTTTATTTCTGTAGAACGTGTTGCAGATAACGCGAAAGATTTCAACGTTTCAGTAGCAGAAGAATTACGCCGCGTAATGGTTCATGGCGTATTACATTATTGTGGATACAAAGACAAAACCGAAGCTGAACAGGCGGAAATGAGGAATAAGGAAAACGAAAAACTTCAAATGTTCCACGTGGAACACTCGTAAATATCTTGTACAAAAATTGCAAAAGAATTCAATCGTTAGGTTATGTTTAATACGGAATATGATGTGATTGTTGTGGGAGCTGGGCACGCTGGATCTGAAGCTGCTGCAGCTGCTGCGAATATGGGAAGCAAAACATTGTTGGTGACAATGAACCTTCAAAATATTGCTCAAATGTCTTGTAATCCCGCTATGGGCGGAATTGCCAAAGGACAAATTGTACGTGAAATAGATGCGCTTGGTGGATATAGTGGAATCGTTACAGACAACTCTGCTATTCAATTTAAGATGTTGAATAAATCCAAAGGACCCGCAATGTGGTCACCAAGAGCACAGAGTGATCGCATGCGTTTTGCAGAAGAATGGCGTTTGATGTTAGAGCAAACAGAAAATCTAGATTTTTATCAAGAAATGGTGCGCGGATTGATCATTGAAGGAGGAAAGATCAAAGGTGTAAAAACATCATTAGGTTTAGAAATCCGATCTAAAACTGTGGTGTTAACCAACGGAACTTTTTTGAATGGTTTGATTCACATTGGAGACAAAAACTTTGGTGGCGGAAGAGCAGGCGAGAAGGCAGCAACAGGAATTACGGAAGAGCTCGTTGCACTTGGTTTTGAATCAGGAAGAATGAAAACAGGAACGCCACCACGTGTAGATGGAAGATCCTTAGATTACTCAAAAATGATCATTCAACCGGGCGATGCACAACCAGATAAATTTTCGTATTTAAAAGAAACAAAACCATTAGAAGAACAGCGAGCATGTCACATGACCTACACGTCTCCAGAAGTACACGATTTATTACGTGAAGGGTTTGATCGTTCGCCAATGTTTAATGGAAGAATTAAGTCGATCGGTCCAAGATATTGTCCGTCGATTGAAGATAAAATCAACCGTTTTGCAGACAAAGATCGTCATCAATTATTTGTAGAACCGGAAGGTTGGAATACGGTTGAAGTATATGTAAACGGCTTCTCTACTTCGCTTCCTGAAGATGTACAATTCAAAGCGCTACGTTCGGTAGTTGGCTTTGAAAATGTCAAGTTCTTTAGACCAGGATATGCGATTGAATATGATTACTTTCCACCAACACAATTAAAGCACACGCTAGAAACAAAAATCGTAGATGGATTGTTTTTCGCAGGGCAAATAAATGGTACAACAGGATATGAAGAAGCAGCCTCACAAGGAATCATGGCAGGAATAAATGCTGCTCTAAAAGTTCAAGAAAAAGACGAATTTATCCTGAAAAGAAACGAAGCCTATATCGGAGTTTTAATTGATGATTTGATCACAAAAGGAACGGAAGAACCTTATAGAATGTTTACGTCTCGTGCTGAATACAGAACATTATTGCGTCAAGATAATGCAGATTTCAGACTAACGCCCGTTGGTTATGATTTAGGTTTAGCAAGTGAAGAACGTCTCCGTGCGATGGAAAACAAAAAGACAAAGTCGGATGCGTTTATACAATTCTTCAAAGAAACTAGTGTAAAGCCTGATGAAATAAATCCTATTCTAGAATCTAAAAAATCCTCAAAAGTCAAACAGCAAGATAAAATGTTTAAAGTATTTGCGCGTCCAAACATCAGTATGGATGACATGCGAAAAGTAGCTTCTGTTTCTGAATATATTGAAGCTAATAATCTAAACAAAGATGTATTGGAGCAAACAGAAGTGCAAGTCAAATATGCGGGTTATATCAATAAAGAAAAAAATAATGCAGATAAATTAAACAATCTGGAACGCGTAAAAATTCCTGCCAATTTTGAGTACAATGGTTTGACAAACTTATCGATGGAAGCACGACAAAAGCTTACCAAAATTCGTCCTGTAAATCTTTCTCAGGCATCTCGAATAAGTGGCGTTTCTCCGAGTGATATAAGTGTAATGTTAGTCTACCTAAATAAATAAAAAGCTAAGTGTTCCACGTGGAACACTTTTTTTATGGAAATAAAATCATTAGAAAATACGCCGATTAAAGATATTGTAGCGACGCTTAATTTTGCGTTTTCAGATTATTTTGTGCCTATTAATTTTACAGAGGAATATGTGAACGAACGTTGGACAGCTTCTGGAGTTGATTACAGTTTGTCATTTGGTGTGTTTGATCAAAATAAGTTGGTGGCGTTTATCATTCATGCGATTAATTTTTATGGAGAAACCAAAGTTGCGTACAATGCATCTACAGGAGTAATTCCTTCGTATCGAAGACAAGGTTTATTGACTAGATTGTATGAAACAGCAATTTCGGCATTACAAGAAAACGGAATTCAAAAAAGTATGTTGGAATGCATTACTATAAATAAACGTGCAATAACGGCGTATCAAAAAGTAGGTTTCAAAATTGATCGACAATATCATTTGTACAAATTTGATTGGGAAGGAAAAGAATCTGAAATCGAATCTGAATTTCAAATCAAAATGTCTTTTGAATTTTCTTTTCAAGATTTTACGCATTTGCAAAATTATCTTCCATCAATAGAAAATCAAGATTCGTTTTTGGAACAATACAAAAACAATTTAAACGCTGTTACCGTTTTTGAAAAAAATGAAGTAGTTGCGTATTTGGTTTTTCATAAAGAATCAAAAAGAATTCATCGCTTAGGCGTAAAAGAAAATAATTGGAATATATTTGGCGAAATTTTATTTTCAGGATTGCCAACAGGAAATTATAACATCATCAATATCGATGCAACAAATAAAAATATGCACAATTTTTTCAAAAAAATGAATTTTGAAAATTATATCGATCAATATGATATGAGTTTCGAGTTTGCTGTAGCAAGATAAAAAATATTGCTAAAAATAAAATAATGTTCCACGTGGAACATTTTGATACAAATCAAGAAGAAGTAACAACATGGAGAATTTAACGGTAAAAGATTATTCCGTTTCAGGAGAAGAATTTCAACTCGTATTCGATGCCGTTTTGGAACTATATAAAACCGAACCCCAACCAAGCTTGGAGAAGTTAGGTTCGTATTACGAAAACGAAGATTACATTTCTCATACCGATGCCAAACGAAATCTTTTTGAAAAAGTATACCATTGGGTACGTTCGTACATGCTCTCCAAAAAAATGTTGCTCGTAGAAAAACATACAAAGTCTGATGGAAAAACAATCTTGGATTTGGGTTGCGGTACAGGAGACTTTTTAGCAATGGCCAAAAAACGGAATTGGAATATTGTCGGAATTGAACCTGACAAAAATGCAAGAACCATCGCGACTCAAAAAACAGGAACTGAAATACAAGACAACGATTGGCTTTTTCAATTTGAAGCAAATAGTTTTGATGCGATTACCATGTGGCATGTATTGGAACATGTTCCAAACCTAGAGGAGTATATTCAAACACTTAAAAAAATTATCAAACCCAACGGAAGTATTTTTGTGGCAGTTACAAATTTCAAAAGTCATGACGCAACATCCTACAAAGAGTTTTGGGCAGCGTATGATGTTCCACGACATCTTTGGCATTTTTCTCAAAAATCGATTCAAACACTTTTTGAAAGAGAACATATGAAAGTAGTAAAAATCTTACCAATGAAATTTGATGCCTATTATGTCAGTCTACTTTCCGAAAA
>JBCCLS010000114.1:0-8150 GCA_039026835.1 Bacteroidota bacterium
TTGTATGCCCTTTTAAAAGGAATCTCAGAAAATTTACTTTCATATATCAAAGGCATGTTAATAATGTCATCAAATACAAAAATGGAATCTTTCTTATGAGAATGGTAATCTGTTTGTAATGAATATATTAATTTTCTTTTTTCAGGAAACCTAGCTGCAAAATCATGAAAGAATGTATGATTATCTTGTATCATTTGGAGATAGTCAATATATCCACTATCAAAATAAATTTTATTAATTAAAGACTCATAAAATGATAAATACAGAACAAATGATTCCGTAAAAGCTAAAGCATCTACAAAAGCATCATCTATTTTAAGAAACACCATTCTGGTATTGTTAAACAATAAACGTTCAATAATTGAATTAGAGACATCAATATGATAAATGGTAGATTCCTGAAATGATAAATTAGATATGATTGAATTAGAGAAATTAGAAGCAGAGAACTTGCAGTCATTAAATTCTACATTTGTAAACTTAGAGTTAGATAAATTTATATCTCCAAAAAAATTATTAAAAAAACTGATGTTATTTAACTCTGAATACGAGAAATCACCGTTCTCAAATATTTTGTTATATGTTGTAAAACCTAGGTTTGCTTTCATCAAATTCACCAACAACTGTCCACGCTCTGGACTCAAAGTCATGGATAATGAATCATTCTCCAAATATTTATAAGGCTTTAAACTTTTTGAAAGTGATACGATTCGTCCAATCAATTGATCAGATAGGTTTCTGTCTTTGTTCAACGTATCTTTTAACTCTTCATCCATTTTATCCAACACATTGTTCATCAAAAAAACTAAGGAACTTCTACGTCCTGCTTCTTGCAAATACGTTTGCTGCTCCAAACGCGCATTTTGGTTGGTAATGAGCTCGTTTTGCTTGTCTATTTTATCGTTCTGCTTTCCCAAATACACCGTCTGGATGATGAGAAATAAAGTAGGAAGTATGGCAATGACAAAGGCAAAAACACCAATTCGCGTTAAGCGCAATACTAAATGTGTACCCAAGTTGGAAGCTGTCTCTGCTGAAATTTTCTTTTCAGTGTTAAATTCTGTTAGCGTGTCTTTAATGGAAGCTTTTAAACCACGACCAATAAAAGCAGTTGCCAAACTCCCAGAAAAACGAAAAAAGAATTTTCTACGCTTCCTATTTGACTGTTCAATGGCATCTAATTTCGCTTTAAGCTCTTTGTTTTGGGATTCTAGCTGTTCGTAACTCGCCTTATCTTCTTCCATACAATTGTAATTCAATTGTTTAAAGATAGCAATTGAGTTTTGTAGTACAAAATCTAGTAAATCAGATTAAAATTACTACAAACCGATGTCGCTCCAAAAATAATTTCAACCCAAAATGTAGGACAAATACAAGCTAAGTTGTCTTATAATAAGAGTAACCTGCTAATATTCAGATTTTCACATGTAAATTTTTGTTATATTAGTAAACTAAGTACACCTAGAAACGACATGATCAAAAAATTACGAGAAGTTGCCATTTTGGCAACATTTGCTGTTATGCTATTTTCTTGTGGCAGCGATGACAACGATCCTACCGATCCAAATCCACCAATGGGTATGGATGATGATTATATACCCATTCCAACCTCGCCTGTGGTATATAATCCTGATGCCTTCCCTTTCAACTCACTTTCAGAATACAACTTTTTTGAAGGCGATATGAAAAATCAAACACCTGTATTGGGTGTAATTCCCTATGAACCTATTTCTTCCTTATTTACTGACTACGCCAAAAAGAAGCGTTTTATTTGGATGCCGAGTGATGTACAAGCAAGTTATGTAGCCGATATGGAATTGATTGACATGCCTGTAGGAACCATTCTCATCAAAACGTTCTACTACAACAATGTACAACCTGGCAACACTACGCGCATTATTGAAACACGTTTAATGCTAAAAAAAGTAGATAATTGGTACTTTGCCGATTATATATGGAATGATGAACAAACCGAAGCTACATTTAGCTTGGATGGTTCGTTTACCAACGTTGATTTTATGGAAGTAGGCGAAATGAAAAGTACCAACTACCGCATTCCTTCAGAAGTAGAATGCTTTACTTGTCACAAAAATGGCACACAGGCGATTCCTATTGGACTCAAACCACAAAACCTCAACAGCATGTATGATTTTGCAGATGGAACTGAAAACCAATTGCAAAAATTTATTGACGAAGGATATTTAGCAGATAATTTACCTACTACTATCAATACGGTTGTCAAGTGGAGCGACGAAACCCAACCGATTGATCTGCGTGTGCGATCGTACATTGATATCAACTGTGCGCATTGTCATCAAGAACTTTCGCATTGTGATTACAGACCTGTTCGTTTTGCGTTTGACGAATCTGCAAATCCTGACAACTTAGGAATATGCGTAGATCCTGACGAAGCCATTACAGGAATGACCAACATTGTAACACCTTCGCTCAAAGAACGTTCTGTACTCTATTTCAGAATCAATACAGAAGCTGAAGAATTAAGAATGCCTTTACTCGGTAGAAGTATCATCCACAAAGAAGCGGTTCGAATGATTGGACAGTGGATTGACGGTCTTACTACTGAATGTGATTAATATAACTAATTAACCAAACTAATGCTGTACATATTACAATATGTTACGGCGAACACCTCATTTATGAAAAAAATTACGTTACTAATAGGCTTTATAGCTTCCTGTTTTTTGGCGTCGGCACAAACGACTGTCAATTGTTCCGCAGGCGCTGTAAACACCACGTATTGTTATTCAAATAACGATACCACAAGCTTTGTTTTTGTAAGCTCTGATGGCTCAGATTTAATAGTAGAATTCAATGCAGGACAGGTGGAAGACACGTATGATCAACTCATCGTATTAGATACCGACGGAAGCCAACTCTACAGCGGATACGGAAATAATGGTGACTTAACTGGATTAACATTCCAATCCAACGGAGATACCATTACAGTCGCTATAAATTCGGACTTTATCGTGAATTGCGTTACTAATAACTATGTACAATGGGATTTTGATGTAAAATGTGCTACCTGTACCAGTCCTACTGCAAATTACACAGTCGTTGATGATTGTGCAAACAGCAATGGGTTCTTAGTCGATGTCAATATCGCTAATTTAGGATCAGCAACTTCACTCACAGTATCAGACAATCAAGGAAGTGCCAATCAAACAACATCCGCAGTAGGAACGCTTCAATTTGGACCGTATGCGAATGCCACTGCTGTAGAAATTACTATTCAGAATGATCAAGATATAAATTGTTCTGTAAATAGTGCATCGCTTACACAAAGCAACTGTCCGCCACCCGCACCTGTTGGAGTCACATGCGGATCGGGTTCTTCGGTATTTCTTTTTACAGAAGAATTTGATGCACCATCTGGTTGGACAGGCGATTTAAATATGGACAATGGTTCTTGGGAAATTCCAGATGATTCTGGCTCAGGTGACACTGGACCCAATGCAGCATTCAGCGGAAGTAACTATATGAACTATGAAGCTTCTGGAGGCACTTCAGCAACAGCTTCTGCCGTAAGTCCAGCTATTGATTTAACATCGGCTACTGACGGTGCAGAATTATCATTCTACATGCATGCGTATGGTGATGATATGGGAACATTGAATGTAAATGTTGGAACGTCTGCAACCGGTCCTTTTACAACCGTATTTACCCGTAGTGGCGAATTGCAAACCAGTGGTGCGGAAGCTTGGGCTCCTGTTGGGATAGATTTAAGCGCCTACCTGGGACAGGTCATTTATGTTGAATTTAGTCACACAGGAATAGGAGTAGGATTTCACGGCGATATGTCTATTGATTTAGTGCGTGTAGAAACCTGCGGTTCGTTCTGTATTGCACCTTCAAGTATTTCTGCCTCAGCAATCACACAAGATGCCGTAACCATTTCTTGGTCGCCTAATAATGGCGAAACTGCTTGGGAATATGTAGTACAACTTGCTGGCACAGGAACGCCGTCTGGTTCGGGAACTGCAACGACAACTACCACTGTAAATGTTTCTTCATTAACACCTGGAACACCTTATGAAATCTATGTCCGTGCAATTTGTGGATCCGATACTAGTGTTTGGAGTGGTCCTGTAAACTTTTCAACCATGGCACCGCCACCACCAATAGGTTTTACTACTTCATCTGTAAGTACAACGGGAAGCCAAAGAGCTGCTGTTGATATGAATGGTGATTTTTTGGATGATGTGGTTTCTGTAAGTGCTACAAATATCAATATTTTTTACCAACAATCATCAGGTGGTTTGAGTACAACACCTGTAAACATTTCGACGACAACTGCTGACTTTACACCTTCTTGGAGTTTGGCGGCTGCCGATTATGATCGTAATGGATTTACCGATTTATTATACGGTGGCGGAAACGGAGTAACCTTCATGAAAGCGAATGCTACAGGAACAGCTTTTACGGAAATTTCAGGTCCAGAATATGTATTCTCGCAGCGTTCTAATTTTATTGATTTAAATAACGACGGCAACTTAGATGCCTTTGTCTGTCATGATGTTGATCCGAATGTATATTATATGAATGATGGAAGTGGAAACCTAACATTTAACCAAGGTGGATTGGGAGACGATGCGGGTGGAGGAAACTATGGTTCTATCTGGATTGATTATGACAATGACCGCGATATGGACATGTTTATTGCCAAATGTCGTGGTGGGGCTACGACTATCAATATCAATGAAATGCATGAGAATGACGGAAGTGGAAACTTTGTTGAAGTAGCCTCAGCCCTCAACTTAGCTGATCCAATTCAGACATGGTCTTCTGCTTGGGGCGATTTTGATAATGATGGTGATATGGATGTTTTTGTGGGCGCAAGTTCTACCTCGAATGGAACTCATAAACTCATGCGAAACAATGGAAATAGTACATTTACAGATGTTACTTCGACATCAGGAATTTTGCCAGATTTGACAAACATCGGAATTGAAAACGCAACACATGACTTTGATAATGATGGAAACTTAGACATTGCTTCTAACGGAAGTATTTTGTTTGGAAACGGAAATATGACATTTACTGTATATGACAATGTAATTGCAGGAAATAACGGTTCTTTTGGCGACTTGAATCATGATGGATTTGTAGATGCTATTTCTGGAACAACTTTATACATGAACGATACAAATAGTAACAACTGGGTGACAATTAGTACATCAGGAGTAGCAAGTAACGTTCACGGAATTGGGGCTAGAATAGAAGTGCATACAGCTGCTGGAACTCAAATTCGTGATGTACGTAGTGGAGAAGGTTTTCGTTTTATGAGTACTATGAATGCACATTTTGGATTGGGAACGGAATCTGCCATTACTAATATTGTTATTTATTGGCCATCGGGAACCATAGATAATCTAGTAAATCCAGCAATCAACACACATCATATCATTACGGAAGGACAAACCTTAAGTATTCCTGATGAAACATTGGAAAGTGTGGCAATTCATCCAAATCCTGTTGGGAAAATCATGAATATCAACAGTCCTGTGAATTTGGTTGGAAAAATTGCAACCATCTTCAACATAGAAGGAAAACGCGTGATGAACTTAAAACTCAAAGAACACGCCATAGATGTCTCTAGATTACAAACAGGCAACTACATCTTACGACTAGAATCCGACGGAAAAATATTCACACAAAAATTCATAAAGCAATAAGATACATTCTTAGAAGAATACAAACTCCAATGCTGTAAAAGTGTTGGAGTTTTTTTATTTAGATAAACTTGTTATTCATGTAGTTTGTACTGAACTTGATTTAGTGTAGGCGGGAATCCTAAGAAAATCCGTGAAATACACATTATAAAAAAAATTCGTGAATTGGTGACAAAATATTATTGCAAGCAAAGCTACAAGTTACTATTAGAAACTGATTACTTCGTTATGTTTCCGCGTAATGACGTATCAAACAAATCTAAAAACCTAAGAGATTCCCGCCTACGCGGGAACGAGTCTAAACAACCTTCTCAATCACAAAAGACTGATTTCGAAAATTCACCTTATCACCTACTTTTTTGCCTAATAGCAACTTTCCAATTGGCGTATTGGTCGCAATGGCATAGAATTTTTCATCCTTTGCTGTGATTTCTCCAACACTTACAGAAATGAAATAATTGGCTTGTGACGTATAAATGACACTTCCCAAACAACCTTGAGAAACGGTAGTTTTTGAATCAACTTTGAAGAGAATTTCTTGTACTTTGTTGATTTCTGAAAGTTGCTTGCCCAATTTTTCGCGTTCCAATTGCAACATAGCGCGACCGGTTTCGTGTTTGTCGCCTGCCGTACTTTTCGTTTCCGACAACATGGCTTCCTGAATGCCGTCAAAACGTTCTTGGATTTTGGCTTTTCGACCGTTCACGAGTTGCAAACATGAATTGTATAGCGTTTCTTTTATAGTCATACCAAATCTGCTAATTCTTTTCCAACCAAACTTCCAATCGCAACGCCCATTCCGCCCAAGCGAACACCACAAAATACACGATCAGACAATGGTTTTACAATGGCTTTTTTCTGCGATCCAACGCCCATAATACCACTCCAACGATGCTCAATTTCAAATTTGGTATTGGGTAAAATGGTGGTTTGTAAGAGTTCTTCCAGCTTTTGCTGAATCAACTCGGTTTGAGTGAATTCTGTAGTTTCTTCACCTTCAAAGTCTAGGTTTCGTCCGCCGCCAAATAAGATGCGATTGTCAATATTTCGAAAGTAATAGTAGCCTTTATCTAAGTGAAATGTGCCTTTGATGTGTAAGTTGGAAATGGGTTTGGTAATCAACACTTGTGCGCGTGCCGGCTTGACTTTTTCTGTTAGTAATTGTGAAGCAAATCCGTTGGTGGCAATGAGTAATTTTTTAGTGTAAAAATCTAGATGATTGGTTTGCACATGCACTGCATTTTCCGTTTCCGAGAAGGCATCAACCGAAATCGAATTTAAAATCTGAATGTTATTCGCAACTGCTTTTTGCAATAAGGCGTGCATCATCTTCCCTGTGTCAATTTGCCCTTCAAACTGATTAAAAATGTAGTTCGACTGAATATGTTCAAACTGAAACGTATTGGGAACTTCGCTAAAAACATTCCCATCAAATACAGAAAATAACAACTGATTGATCTGATCTTTTTTCGACAGACAATTTGCATACAACTCCGAATCTGCTGCAGTAAATAATTCATATCCGCCTAAACCTTGATAGTCAATCGCAGCATCGCCCAGGGTTTCTCGAAGCAATTGCAAGCCTTGACAACGCCGTTTTACCAACTGTAGCACTTCTGCTTCCGAATGTGTATGCAAATCATCTAAAATCTCAGAAAGACTCCCAAAACACGCAAAACCAGCATTCTTTGTACTAGCACCTTGCGGTAACATTCCTTTTTCTAACACTATAATTTTTGCGGTCGGATAGTGCTTTCGAAGTTGCAACGCGCAATTCAGTCCCACAATGCCACTTCCCACAATAGTGAAATCGACATTTGTCAACCATGTTTTATATTCCCAATAACTCAGATTCATAACTCACAATTTCTTTCGGGCTTCAAGATACGAAGGTTTGCAATACTTTGTAAGTGCGATTGTTTTTTTAGAAAAAGCTTTGGGACAAATTTGACTTTTGGATGAGAAAAAATGTAACTTTAAAATCACAAAAAATGTCTAGTATAACACTACGAAACAATGAAAACAAACGCCTTGTTATTTTTTCTTTTTGTATCGCTGATAAGTTTTGGGCAAAACCTACCCAAGATTGATGCTTTGATTGAAAAATAAGTTGTCATTTTAAATTTATACAGAAATACATGAACATCTTTACCTTACCCGATTATTTAACAGCCGAAACGGAAAGCCCGATTCAGTTGTTCATGTATGAGTCTACAACTCAGCATGTAAACAGCAAGATCAATCTGACCAAAAATACCTTTAGTTTTCTGCAAGAAGGATTTAAAAAAGTTTCCACAAGTCACCAACCAATTTCTATTACAAACGATGCGTTTTTAATCATGAAATCCGGGCATTGTCTGATGACAGAAAATCTATCTGAGCAAAATAATTTTTATAAGAGTATTTTATTGTTTTTTTCGGATGAAGCATTGTTTCAGTTCATTGAAAAACACCAAA
>JBCCLS010000115.1:0-8138 GCA_039026835.1 Bacteroidota bacterium
AATAATTTTAGTTTAAAAAAGTAGTTATGGCATTATTGTATTCGTTGTAGTTTTATTGTGTAATCAAATTGATCATTCCCACTTTCAATAGGTTTATTTTTTGACAGTTCGAGAATTTTAAATTTTTCTTGAATTCCGTTTGTATTTTTTAAAGAAATATATGTGTTTCCATCAGATTCTGTGATTATAAATCCGTAATAGTCTTCGTTTTTAGATACCAATTTCTTTGGTGGTTCATTGCAATAATCAGCAAATTCAAGTCGAAATTTATTCCACTCATAAAAAGTCCAATTAATTATTTTACAATACTCTCTTTTGAAACTTCGGGCGGTATTAAAAACTAAAGTATCTTGGGTTTTATAATTGTTTTCAGTGTTGTCATAAAACCAAGAATTGGTAGCATTTGAAACATAATTTCTGGATTTGGCTAATGTCTCGTTCAGAATTTTTTTCAATTCATTTTTTGAAACAGACTGTCCAAATAATGATACACTTGTAAAAATTAATAGTATTGTAACCAGTTTAATTTTCATTTCGATTTTCTCTGCTTTTATATGATCTTTAAATAGACGTAATTCAGTTGTTTTCTTTTAATTACGGTGTTTAACTAAATATAGTATAAATATAAGATGGAATTACTGCGATTTAAGAGTTGTTATCTTCTTGATGATCAAACAAATTGAGCTGTGTACTTTCAGGCTTTACGAATCCATCTTTAGTTCTTCCACCATATTTATGTGCTTGTACTCTTTCTTTTTGGAGAATAGCTTCTAAATTATTCGTTGGCTCAAAATTACTTTCTAATTTTTGTGAAAGTGCCGATAATTTTGAAATTGCTCTTAACTTGTCTGAACGATCTATTTTTGCACCTTCAACAGCAGTTTTCAGTGTTTGTATGGTTTCGTCATATACTTTGGTAAGTACAGGAAAAGGTTTGGCAGATTTAGCACCATGTGCAAACGAAAAACGCGCTGGATCAGAAAAACGCGATGGTGTTCCGTATAACAATTCGCTTACCAAAGTTAGGGATTGCAGCGTTCGTGGACCTAATCCTTTTAAGAGCAATATTTCTTCAAAGGATTTGGTTTCCATTTCTTGCGATAACCACAGAATACTGCCTAGTCGTTTGATATCTATATCTTTTGCCTTTACATCACAATAACTCGGCATTAATAAATGCGGTAGTTCTTTTATAATTTTATCAGGATTTTCTCGGGTGATGTCTACAATTCCTTTTTGCGTAGGTAATGCGTGTTTATCGACCAAATTGATAATTTTTGCTTCATTATTCAATCCACAAATTGCTGTATGCGGTTCCTCCACAAAGGAGTTAACATTTTCCGAATGCCAATGATATCTCCGTGCTTTTCGACTTTTTGTTTGCATTCCTTGTTGAATTACACTCCAATGTCCTTCATCACTAATTACAAAGCTGTGCAAATACAATTGAAAACCATCTTGAATTGCAGTATTGTCAACCTTCGCAGTCAGTTTACTTGCATCTGCGAACAAATTGCCATCCAAACCGGTTTTATTTCCTACAATTTGTAATTCTTGTGGCGTTTTTAGCGAAGCTTTGCCTTTACCACCACAAACATACAATCCCAATTCCTTGCTCAGCGGATTCAATGATTGTTTCAGTGCACTCATCACTGCTGTAGTTGCTCCCGAAGAATTCCAATCCATTCCTATCACAGCAGCAAAACTTTGAAACCAAAATGGATCTGACAAACGCGCCAAAAAACCTTGTTTTCCATGTATAGTGAGCAATGCTTCAACGACAGGCACAGAAAGTTGCTTCATTCGTGTAAAAAGCCACGAAGGAATACTTCCGCCCATTAAAGATAAATCTGCACGACCTGAATGTTTCATAACAATTTTCACTAAGTTACTAAAGTTTTTGGCCAAATGTGAATTTTTGCAGCATGTATTGATATATACATAGCGCTGTTGTGAATTTATAATTAAAATATCGTACAAAAATGCATATCAAGTACAACAAAATAGTGTAGTAATAAATCCTGTAATTACTATAAATTCTGAAAAGGCTTCACACTTTTGAGAAGCCATTTTTTTAATGTGAATAAACCAAACGCTATCCACCACAATTATCAGTCTCTGCGAAACCTGTTGTTCCATTTCCCAGTGTTTTGTTCCTGTGTTTGTTGTCGTAGGACAAGTATTCGGGTCTTCAATTTTCTTGGGAGGGCAAGTGCGTCTAATTTGAGCATACGATTAATTACATGCTGTATAAGAAAGCAAATAGGAGATTCCTAAAAACGAAATCTCCCATTTTTAAATATGTACGTGATTGTGTATACATTAATTGTAACGCCTGTTTACAAGTTTTGGGAATAATATGTTACATCACTTTGGTCCACAAAGTATCCTCTGTGATAATGCCACCAACGAATTGTTGGCCCTGAGCTGCTAAAAAATTCAACGGAAACATGTAAACTTCGATCCCCGCCATGTTGAGAAACCATATTTATAAAATACATCATTGGGAAAAAAGTACAGCTACTGTCATTTATAAAAATAGGATGAGGTGTATTCGCATAAATGGTATAATTTTCGGCTGCTACACTATTACCTGCCCAACTACCTGTATGATCAACATCGTACACTACTTGAAAAACTTCTGTATTTAAATTATGATAGGTATTTATTTGACACGCTGGAAAAGACCAGTCAGTAGTATGTGACCAATCAAAACCTGCACCACCACTTGGTCCGCTGTTGTCAATTCCAGCACCAACATTAAAACCATACGTTTGGCTTCCGCTGCTTCCATCCGAAGTACCATTGCTAGAATTTAACGGAGAGTACTTACGCAGCGAAGTATAGAATGGAGTTTGATCAGGATCATTAGCTTGCGGTGCATACGTTCGTGGCCACTGGGCATTTTGAATTTGGTCAACAACCCATGTATGAGGGTAACCGCCACCTGTGTAAGGATTCGCAACGTAACTATGTTCAAAAATACTGGCGTGAGGATACTCATGTCTACCAGCATTACTAAATATATTGTAATCTGGAGTTTCCGCACTATACATCTGAGTATTTATAGTATAATCACCAACCCATTGCCAATGGATTTCAAAATCTAAAGGGAATACTAAGACTTTATTAGCAGATTTGCTAGGATTCTTATTTTCAACATCTTTATTTTTTCGCTCAGCCCACTCGAAAATTTTTGTGACTGCTTGCTTCATATCTGCTTGCTCCATATCCTCAAAAAGACTTGCTAGCATTTTGCGTTCGCCATTAACGGATAAATGAGAAACTAAGCTCACTTCATTAGTTCTTGAGTTATTCACATACGTTGAATTATTTTTAGATGGTATTAATTGTCCATTAGCATCCATATCAAAAGGTAATGGAGCTACAGTACCGTCGCTTTTATTTATTTGGGTAACAATAGTACCTGAATTTCTAAGATCGTCTATCACGCCTTTACGTATATCAACATCGTTCCCTACGAAAAGAATGCATGAGCTATTTTCTTTTTCAATGATAGCAGACAGCTCTTTTTCAGTAGCGATATGTTTCATATCGATTTTTTGTTGCATGATATTTACATCCTGCAATTTTTCAAAATCAGTATCGCTCCCAAAGTAGTAAAGCTTGTGATTTAATACGTTGGTATTTGATTCAGATACGGAAAATTCATCTGTATCTTTAGCACACGAAAAATACATACAGCAAAGTACACATAATGCTAAAACTGACATTACTTCCCTTTTAAAATTTCTTGATTTACAATTCATAATTCATGTTTTTTATTTGTAATTAATAGGTTATTTAAAATACATTTAGGTAAACTTTTATTTTAGTTAGTGAATTGATTACTAATATTTTAAAAAAGTTCATCTCTATTTGAATAGTTGTACAACACTTCAAATATTCTAAGAAAATTGATGTTTTTAATTACAAAAACGGACATGCACATGCAAAAGCAGCCATGGACTTTCAAAAACGGACATTTTGTTCAAAAACGGACATTTCTTTCTAAAAAGTAGGGTCACATTTTCTTTGAGTCAGTATTAATCTAAAACTGTATCATTATGAAAAAACAAAATTTGAAATCATTACTGTTACACAAGGAGTCTATTGCGAATTTTAAGGTTGTTTAATTACAAGGAGGTAAAAAAGACACGGACGATATAGAATTGCGGTCCTTTATGTATGCAAGATACCAAAGACACTAGATGGCTGTGACACGTTTACTACGCATTCAGGAGAAACTTTTTTTGGAGGCGTATGTTCCTATTGTGACGTTTAAAAAATTGTAGTGGAGGCTGTCTGAAAAGTTAATGGAAACATCATTCTGAGTTGGATACTGAAATAAATTTAGCACATGAGTTAGGTGTGACGAAATTTTTACTTTTAAGACAGCCTCTTTCTTTTTCTTGAAAAATTACTAGGAATAAGATCGAGTTGTATAGCAACGCTATTTCGCTTTTTTCTTCTTCTTTTTACCCAAAGAAATTTTATAATCGTCAACAGTTCCTCTAATTTTAAGATTGAGATAGCGCGTTCTTTTGTTTGGATCTACTTCTACAATTTCATCTTCTTGGTTTTCATCCACAGTACGATTTTTGCGCCCAAACACTTTATACCAAGCAGCTTTTCTAACCGTTTTCCATGGAATCCGTAAATAATAATCTATATTTTGATCGCTGTCATGTGTGCCCGAAAGTTCCATGTGGCCCAAGGTAGATTCAATCGTCATGGAAGGAATGTGAATTTTTCCCTTTTCTACATTCAAGCTGTTTTGTAAGGTATCGAACCGAATGTTCCGCAGATTCTTATCTTTCATGTAATTTGAAAGCGCCAACATCGGATCGTAATTTTTCAATCGACCATTTAATACTTTTACGTCCATTTCTAAGGTAGATTGGTCTAAATCAGGCACCATATCAGGATACACTCTAATTTTGCCTGTAATGTTGGAAGTGAGTTTGCCTTGTAAATTTTCAGAAACAAGATGATCTTGCCCAAAATTTTCAAACTTGAACAACAATTTATCCAAATCCACATTGGTCATTACCAAATTGGGCTGCATGTAAATGTGTGAAGGATCGCTTCCATTAAAGTATCCGTTTAACCGAATATTTCCTCCTGCGGCATCCATGTCTAGCGTGTCAATATAAATATAATGTTCTGGCGTTGTGCGTAGATCTGCTTTGATATTTTGAAAATCCAGTTTGTGGTATATAAAATGGGCAATATCTGCCTTAAAACGCATGTCTGTAAATGGCAATTCGTATATGTTGAAGGCTTCTGCATGTGCTTGTACATCTGCAGTCTTTGAGGATGTCACTGCTGTAGCTGTTGGCGGTTGTACATTAAATGTAAACAGCGCATCATAGTCAATATAATTTGCGGTAACTGCCAAATAATTATCTCTTTTCTTTATTTCCTGATTTTCTCCGAGATAATAATTTAAATCAAAATTAAAGTTAGTAGCGCCAATTTCTCCGTGAAAATCTTTGATTACAATATGCTCATCTTCATAATGAATATTTCCTCTAAAATCATGAAAACGCAAGGGATGTACTTTCATTTTTGTGTCCAATTTATCAAGCGCCAAATCGATGGAACGTAATGCAGAATCTTTGTAATGCATGCTTGCATCAACATGCAATGCTAGCTTGTCAAATTCTTCATGTCGGTATTCTTTTGGGACATAATTTTCACCTTTATACGAGAAAATATCTTCCAATCGTAATGTAGAAGACGTAAGATTAATATCTAAATCAACATCACCATTCAGTTCGGGTTGCATCCAAAAGGCATAATCATGTATAAGTCCGTCAAAGTGAAAATCGCTATCGTCAATATATCCAGTAAAATCGACTATTTTTAAATCTTTATCATCAATTAATACATCTGCATGAAAATCGTGTAATGTATGTGGATAATGCTTTAAGTCTGCGGATAAACTATCAATGAAAAATTCGCCTTTCGGGATAAATTCTGACTCCGTAAAATCTCTGGCGGAAGCCTTAAACGAAAACCCTACACTAAGATTTTCGAGTTGCTCATCAATTCCTTTTGGGATAGAGTCTACTGCGGAAAAGCCAGTCAATTCAGCAATATCCAAATTTGTAGCTGTAATATCAAAATGTGCTTCAACCGGAAGTTCTGTATGATGTACTACGGCAGGTAAGTCAGACAAAAAACCACGAATAGATAGGTCTGTATTGCCCATTAACATGTCAAATTGCTTCAGCGTAGCTTCTTTGCCATTCATGACCAGTTCCACATTTAATGAATCCAAAGGCGCAGGAAGGTTTTCGGCATTCAAGCTTAAATCCTTTACCTTCAATTCTGCAAAATAGGCTTGGTTGAGTTTTTGCAATGCTTTTTCGGGTTGTTCGATGTCAATAATATCGTGAAAATTCATTTTTAGCGAAACTTCTCCGGAAGCACCTTGTACTTGTTCAAGTTCAAAAAAGTCTGCAATAAAATTCAAATTAAAGTTAGAATCGACTTGCATGTCTATTTCTGGCGATTCAAAATTCTTCACAACAATCGCACCTTTAAACTCACCTTTTTCCAAAGAAGCTGTCATATCTGTCAGAGAAAATTCCATGGTGCTTGCATCTCTATTTTCGCCATTAGAAAAATGACCTTTGAAGCCCATATTATCAATCTTTTTTCCGCGCTCTGTATTTTCTAAAAAGGCTTTTCCCGCCCCAAAATTCACATTAATAGAAGGTCTATTTCCTTTGTTTGCAGGACCTTGAATTGTAGCATTTAAATAAATTTCTCCTGCATTTTTATACTTTTCCAAAACGGGAATGACATCTGTGGGCGCAAATGCAATAAACATGTCAAAGTTGGGCTTAGTACCTCTCATCATAAAATCAAGGTCTACATCATTTTTAATATCTATGGAGCCTTCCAACTCAAAATCGCCATTTTCCATGACAATTCTGGAAGGAAGTATGTCAAGAATGGTCGTATCTTCATTAAATTCTACATCAGTATAAATTTTAAAATGCTTCTTATTTATAAAGGTTGTATCGTTATTTTTGATGACATTTAATTCTAAATCGGCATCTACATGCGCTGCGATGATACTATCTTTCATCGTAAAACCACCGGAACCTTCGTATACAAATTTTTCTACATCTGTATTTGTGGCTTCATCGAGTGTGTGAATATCCAGATTTTTAAATTCGATTTTTTTCAGGTGAATATTGGTCGATGGCGTTTCAGTATCTGCTGTGCTTTCCAGCGAATTTTGAATATTGGTCGTATTATTTTCGTGAATGACAATATTGAACACACCATCTTCTACGACTAAGGATTGAATGTCATAATTTCCATTGACAATATCCCAAAAATTAAAACCAACATACACATCTTTTACATCCATGATGACAGGTGCATTGTCTGCTTTGGTTTCAAAAATCTGAAAATCATATACTTTTAACGAAATGTAGGGAAAGTTACCAAAGAGTGATAATTCACTATCTCCAACACTAATGCGCCCTTTGTGTTCTTTATTCAGTTTGGCAATTTCCCCTTTTATAATTTCAGTTTGATTGCTTTGAATGTATAAAATAAGACCTCCAATCACTACAATGGGAACCAAGATGACTCCTGCTAAAATTCGTTTCCATAATTTTTTAATCTTCAAAGTAGCTGTCGTTTTAGTGTTTAGAAAAAGTGTGTGACTTTAAAAGTAACGAATTCGAATGAAATACGCCATAATTATTCGGTTGATACTTACAGATATAATTTTAAAAGCAACACTCTATTTTTATTTACAACATCATTTTATGAGTTTAATACATTCATAAAAGCGCTCATAACATCTGAATCCTACTGCTTTTCTTCTTCCGCTACTTTTATCTATGTGAATGAATAACAAATAGATAAGAACACGAAAAATTTATGAAAACAATGAATGAAACTCGATTCAGCTCAGCGCAAATTAAAGAAGTCATGAACGACAAAGAATATGCTTTTTTTGATAAAAACAAACAATACAATCTCAATATTATTGGTGTCCGTAGTAACAATACCATTGCCAATGCGTTTGATGATTGGTTGTATTTAATTTTCAGAGATGAATCGCTTGAAGAAAAAATATACGAGTTTCCAATTACAACAGATCCAGG
>JBCCLS010000116.1:0-8098 GCA_039026835.1 Bacteroidota bacterium
CAGCATTTCTTCTGAACTTTTGGAAAATTACATCACTTCCAACAAAGATGCGAGTCAATTTCTCATGACAAGTTTTGTGGCCAATACCAGAGCCAAACAAACAGACGATACTGAATTTGCCAAAACACTTCATCGTTCCTCAGAATATACCTATTTACAAACAATAGATTATTCCAAAAATCCTGTAACCTGCACAACAGATACCAGCGTGCGAGAGGCAGCTCACATCATGACTGAAAAACATGTAGGTTCTATCGTAATGGTACAAAATGAAATGCCAATCGGCATCATCACTGACAAAGACCTCCGGACGAAAATTGCCACCGGAAAATACAGTATTGAGACTTCGGTATCCAAAATTATGTCTTCTCCCGTAATTACCTATCCAGAAACGATTACAGTCGCAGAAGCGCAAATTGCCATGTTGAAAAATAAAATTACACACTTATGTATCACAAAAGATGGTACCGATACTTCAAAACTAACAGGAATTTTATCGGAACATGACATCATTGTCGTAAGAGAAAACAATGCATCTTCGCTCATCAAAGAAATAAAACGCAGCCGCACTGTAGCACAGCTCAAAGACATCAGACAACGGACAGAAACACTGTTGGCAAAATACTTAGAACAAGAAATTCCTATTGACTTTATCTCTAAATTGGTTGCAGCAATCAACGATGCCATCACGCAGCGAATCATTGAATTTGCGTTGGAAAAGATGCACGCAAAACCACCAGCAAAGTTTGCGTGGCTAACTATAGGAAGTCAAGGCAGACAAGAACAATTGCTCATGACCGATCAAGATAATGCGTTGGTCTTTGAAGATGTGGAACAAGCTGTATATGAAGAAACGAAGACCTATTTTCTGCAACTATCAAATCATATCAATACAAGTCTTGAAACTGTAGGTTTTGAACTCTGTCCTGCACAAATGATGGGAAACAATCCCAAATGGTGTAATTCGGTTTCGCAATGGTCACAGCAATTCAGCAGCTGGATTTCAGCACCTGATCAAGACAAGTTGATGTTGTGTACCATCTTTTTTGATTATGAATATGTGTACGGCGATATATCATTGGTGAACCGACTTTCTGAACATATTTTTCAAAGTATTGAAGCCTATGATATCTTCTTAACTTATTTGGGAAGAAATGCATTGCAAAATCCGCCGCCACTAAGCTTTTTTAGACAGTTTTTGGTAGAAGCTGATGGCGAACATAAAGATGAATTTGATATCAAAGCCCGCGCTATGATGCCATTTGTAGACGCTGCTCGATTGCTGATTCTATCACACAATATCAAATCTATAAACAACACTGTAGAACGTTACGAAAAATTGGTTGAACTTGAACCGCAAAACAAAGACATTTATCTATTTTGCATAGAATCCTATAAAAATCTCCTGCGTTTTCGAGCCCAACACGGATTAATGAACAAGGATTCAGGTCGATTCATAGATTTAGAATCTCTGACCAAAGGCGAACGATTGCGATTAAAGCGCAGTTTTAAAGCCGTCAAACAAATACAAGAGTTGATCAAAGTACGTTTCAAACTCGCGCAATTGCTATAATATGAATTGGTTCAAACGCACATCGTATCCTGAATTTTGGAATGCTTACAAAGCCAATTTCAACACAACACAAGCACAACAACTTGAAGCCATTCGCTTTGTAGTATTTGATACAGAAACGACAGGTTTGGACACCAAAAAAGACAGAATCCTTTCCATTGGCTGCATTGCAATTTTGGAGTTAAAAATAAAAGTAGCTGATCAACTAGAAACGTATGTAGAACAAGATATATTCAATAGGGAAACGGTCAAAATTCACGGATTACTCAAAGAAGGGAAACACACCAAAATTCAAGAGTTTGAAGCCATACAACAGTTTTTAGCCTATATTAAAAATGCGGTTTTGGTGGCGCATCACGCTGCTTTTGATGTCGCTATGATCAACAATGCGCTGCAACGACACGGTTTGCCAAAATTAAAAAACAAAGTGTTGGACACAGGACATGTATTTCAAAAAACAAAACTAGACAACAGCAAAACACATGTCAGTCTCGATGAACTTTCTGAACGTTTCCACATACAAATGCACGACAGACATACCGCTTCAGGCGACGCATATATTACAGCGTTGCTGTTCCTAAAACTAGTTTCAAAATTAACTGCAAAACAACAAGTACAATTGAAAGATTTGTTGCGACCTGCGCGAATTATATAGTTTTACTTTCCTATACAAAAATTCGCAAAAATATTCCCCAACAAATCATCGGTAGTAATTTCTCCTGTAATTTCTCCAAAGTGGAATAAAGCCTGACGAATGTCAATTGCCATCAAATCACCTGACAAACCAGATTCCAATCCGTAGTGTACTTTGTCAATTTCTTCCAAGGCTTTCAGTAGCGCATCGTAATGACGTGTGTTGGTGATAATAGTTTCGTTGTTGCGCAAAGCGCCAGTATTGACAAAAGAAACCAGTTTTTCTTTCAGTGCATCCACTCCAATATTTTCTTTGGCAGAAAGGATATGGATTTGTGAAATTTCAGCTTGCAATTGTTCAATCTGCGATTTTTCAAGCATGTCAATCTTGTTGGCAACAATAACAAGCGGTTTTTGCGGGTATTTATTTTTTATCTTTTCGATTTCAGTTTTCAATATTGCCAAGCTGTCTTTGGTCAATTGCGAACTGTCAATTAAATAAATCACTACTTGGGCTTGTTCAATTTTTTCAAATGTTTTCTGAATTCCGATACTTTCCACGACATCTTTTGTGTCGCGAATTCCTGCTGTATCAATAAATCGGAACGAAATGCCATCAATTACCAATTCGTCTTCAATAGTATCACGTGTGGTTCCTGCAATGTCGGAAACAATGGCGCGTTCTTCGTTTAACAAAGCATTCAACAGCGTGGACTTTCCCACATTCGGTTCTCCGACAATCGCTACAGGAATTCCGTTTTTAATCACGTTTCCAACAGCAAACGAATCAATCAAACGTTTCAACACAAATTGAATGCGCTCAATCAAGTTCTTAAACTGCGTACGATCGGCAAATTCAACATCTTCTTCGGCAAAATCGAGTTCCAATTCAATCAGCGAGGCAAAATTCAACAACTCTACACGCAAATTCTTAATCTCATTACTAAATCCCCCACGCATTTGCTGCATTGCCAATTGATGTGAGGCTTCCGAATCACTTGCAATCAAATCTGCCACGGCTTCTGCCTGTGATAAATCGAGTTTTCCATTCAAAAATGCACGCAAGGTAAATTCTCCCGCATTCGCATTTCGACAACCATTTCGCAGCAACAATTGAATAATCTGCTGTTGAATATACACTGAACCATGACATGAAATTTCAATCGTATTTTCGCCAGTGTAGGAGCGAGGTCCTTTAAACACAGACACCAACACTTCATCCAAATAGCGATGCTCGTCCACAATATGTCCTAAATGAATGGTGTGCGACTTTTGTTTGGTCAACTTTTTATTGCGAATAGATTTAAAAAGCGGTTCACAAATTGTTATAGCTTCTTTCCCTGAAACGCGAATCACAGAAATAGCGCCTGCTCCCGAAGGTGTTGCCAAAGCCACAATAGTATCATTTGGAATCATAGTGTGAAATTTGTACAAAAATAAGGAATATGTTTTATTAGGTGTTGGGTTTTGGGTATTAGATCGCTTTGCTTTTGGGATTCGTGGTTAGAATTGAGAATTTCAGTATAATTTGAGTAAATTAGGCGCTTTACTCAAAAAATACACATCTTGAATAAAATTTCACAACCCAAAAAACGATGGTATGAACGCATTCCGCATGCCGTAGCCATCATATTCTTTATCATCGTTTTTGTTACACTCTTAACCTATTGTATACCTGCAGGAGAATTTCAACGCATCTTAATTGACGGGCGTTTGAGTGTGGTGCCAAATTCCTATCAAGTCATACAAAACACGCCTATTGGACTTTTAGACATGTTCAAAGCAATTCCCATGGGTTTTAAAGCTGCAGCCGAAGTAGTTTTTGTGGTGTTTTCTGGTGGAATTATGTTTGGAGTGATGGAACGCAGCAAAGCCATTGAAAATGCTGTGGGAACTTTTGTCAAAACGTTAGGACAAGAAAATAAATATGTCGCGGTGGTCATCATGACGTTTATTTACGGTGCGTTGGGCGTTTTTGTTGGATATGAACACAATATTGCGATGATTCCCATTGCAGCCGTAGTTGCGTTGGCACTTGGTGGCGATTTATTGTTAGCCGCGGGAATTTCTGTTGGCGCAGTTACCATTGGGTTTGGACTGTCACCGATCAATCCGTATACAGTTGGGATTGGACATAAAATTGCAGAGTTACCATTATTTTCAGGCGCGTTGTTGCGAAGCATACTGTGTTTTAGTGCGATTAGTTTTTTGGCGTTTTATAATGTGCGATATCTCAAAAAAATCACAAAAAATCCTGAAAAAAGTCTAGGTCGTGGACTCAATATTGACGGTATTTCGCTTTCAAAACCGATTGAAGCGTACACAATGTCTACCAACAATTGGTTGGTAATTGCAGCTTTTATGATCGGATTGACAGCACTTTTATATGGAGTTTTCAATCTTTCTTGGTACTTAAATGAAATTTCTGCGATCTTTTTAATAATTGCCGTCGCTGCGGGAATCATTGGACGTATGAATACAACTGTGTTTAGCGAAACACTTTTAAAATCAGTTTCTTACGTGGCGCCTGGCGCGTTTATGGTTGGGTTTGCAACAACCATAAAAGTATTATTGGAAATGGGGCATATCAGCGATACGATTTCGTTTCATTTGTCCGAAGTCTTAAAAGAGTTGCCGTTACATGTTTCTGCAGTGGGAATGGCAACATCGCAAAGTATTATCAACTTTTTTATTCCTTCCGGGAGTGGACAAGCCTTGGCAACCTTACCTGTTATGATTCCTACGGGAGAAGTCATTGGTTTGACGCGACAAACCACTATCTTAGCATTTCAAATTGGCGATGGTGTTTCAAACTTAATCAATCCTACATTGGGTGGATTAATTGCCATGCTGAGTATGTGTCGCGTCTCCATCGATCGTTGGTTCCGATTCATATTTCCAGTAGCCATCACCATATTTATTTTTTCAGCAATCATACTTGTCATTGCAGTATTAATCGGTTACAAATAATTATGAACGCAACTACAACTTTACGCGAATTGATAAAATTTCCTGCTTTGGGAGGCGAAAGCAATTTAGACATTATTCATTGGATTAAAGACTATATTGAGTCGTACGGAATTGCCACAACGCTTGTTCCCAATGAAGAACAAACCAAAGCTTCGTTGCATTGTAGAATTGGTCCAGCAGTAGACGGTGGTGTCATTCTTTCAGGACATACCGATGTCGTTCCTGTAAAAGGACAAGTGTGGCATACAGAACCTTTTTCACTAACTGAAAAAGAAGGAAAGCTCTATGCGCGCGGAAGTTGTGATATGAAAGGATTTGTTGCCTGTTGCTTAGCGGTTTTACCTAAAATAGTCGCTGCAGACTTGAAAAAACCAATTTATTTTGCGTTTAGTTACGATGAAGAAATTGGCTGTTTGGCTGCGCCAGATTTAATCAAGGATATTCAAAAAACGTATACTGAAACACCCAAATACGCTATTATTGGCGAGCCTTCGATGTTGGAACCTGTGATAGGAAAAAAAGGAGTTTGCTATGTAAAAACAGAAGTCAACGGATCAGCGGGACATAGTAGCGGAATTCACAAAGAAATCAGTGCCATTCATGAAAGTACACGTTTGATTGTTTGGTTGGAAAACAAAATGAAATCCATGGCAGAAACGTCAATTGACGATCGATTTACACCGCCACATTCTACCATTCACGTGGGACAAATACAAGGCGGCGTCGCAACCAATATTGTTGCAGATTATTGCAGTTTTGAGTGGGATATTCGCGTCATACCTAACGATAACATTCATCAAGTATTTCAGGAATATTTTGACTTTTGCGCCGAACGAGAAGTAGAAGTCCAAAAAAAGTTCTCAGATTTTAAAATCAAAAACACCTTAATTCATCCGCCAGTTCCTGCGCTAGATACCAAAGAAACTGACAGTATTGTAGGATTAGTCCAAAAACTCACAGGAAATTATTCTTGGAAAACTGTAGCGTATGCAGCAGAAGCTGGACAATTTCATGAAGGTGGCTACGAAAGCATCATTTGCGGCCCTGGAAGTATTGACCAAGCACACAGAGCCAATGAATTTGTGGCCCAAGAGCAATTGGATTTGTGTGTGGAAATGTTGGAGAAGTTGGTTGTGGAGATGGAGTAGGTCTTAGGTCTTGGGTCTTGGGTGTTGGGTTGCTTTACTTCGACAAGCTCAGTGTTGATGCTTTTTTTGACTTGTCGATTTGTTATTTTGAAACCTTAATTTTTGAAATGTCACTGATTGAAGCTTGCGACGAACTAGTCACATTTAAACAAAACTCTAGCTACACTTAGAAAGAGATTACCGCGCTATCACTTGTAAAGACGAATCATAGTTTTTATTGAAATTGCTTGCCTGTTTTATAAAAACACTCGAACTAACGTTTGAGTGACGCAGTAAACAATTCGTGTATTCGTGGTAAAATAAAGAAACTAGTTACTATTGTCATAAAAATCAAACCACAACTCGAGGAGTCAAAATTATAAATTGAAATTCACCCAAAACCCAACACCCAAAAAAGAAAGCCGTCACACAAACGAGTTGCGCAACGACTTCAGTAATATAAAAAATAAAAATGAATGCTAGTTATTCAACATTACCGGCATGACTAACATGGTAATATGTTCGCCATCTTCCAATCCATCGATTGGTGTTAAAATTCCAGCTCTGTTGGGCAATGACATTTCTAAGGAAACATCATCTGAACCTAAGTTATTGATCATTTCGGTTAAGAAACGCGAGTTAAAACCAATTTGCATGTCATCACCTTGGTAATCACACGTCAAACGCTCTTCGGCTTTGTTAGAGTAATCAATATCTTCTGCAGAAATATTCAATTCTGCTCCCGCAATTTTCAAACGAATTTGATGTGTCGTTTTATTCGAAAAAATACTCACACGACGCACTGAGTTTAAAAATTGATTTCGGTTTATTTCTAATTTATTCGGATTCTCTTTCGGGATTACTGCTTCGTAGTTTGGATATTTTCCATCAATCAAACGACACACTAAAACCGTGTTATCAAATGAGAATTTAGCATTGCTATCATTGTATTCGATCAACACTTCTTCTTCGCTTCCGCCTAAAATTCCTTTCAACAAATTCAACGGTTTTTTCGGCATAATAAATTCTGCCACTTGCGATGCTTGAATATCCGAACGTTGGTATTTTACCAATTTGTGAGCATCGGTTGCCACAAACGTTAAGTTTTCTGGTGAAAACTGGAAAAATACACCACTCATCACCGGACGCAAATCATCATTTCCTGATGCAAAAATAGTTTTGCTAATTGCGGTTGCTAACACATGTCCTTCAATCGTTGTAGAACTTGGCTCTTTCAATTCAACAGAAGCAGGAAATTCATCTCCATCCGCATACGCCAATGCATATTTACCATGATTTGAGCTGATTTCAACCGTGTTGTTCTCTTCTACGACAAATGTTAACGGTTGCTCAGGAAATGTCTTTAAAGTATCCAATAATAACTTTGCTGGAACTGCAATATTTCCTACACTTTCTGATTCGACAGTCAACACTGACGACATCGTAGTTTCCAAATCAGAAGCAGAAACTTTCAATTCGTTTTGGTTGAGTTGAAAAAGGAAATTGTCTAAAATAGGTAAAGTATTACTGTTGTTAATAACGCCGCCCAAAACTTGCAGCTGCTTTAAGAGATATGTACTTGATACAATAAATTTCATCTGTTTGTGTTCTATTTAGTATTCAAAAATAATCCTTCCCTGTTAAATTACATAGCTTTTGTGTAGTAAATTCACTCGAAAAGAATCATTACATTGTATTCTTACAAATATATCTTAAAAGTCGATGTAAAGAAAGGAAACTTATTAACAAACTAGGTTGTGTATTTTCGCTTGCGAATGTATGTAAACAACACGCC
>JBCCLS010000117.1:0-8066 GCA_039026835.1 Bacteroidota bacterium
CCGAAAAAAAAATAATACAGTACATATTCATTTGGTAGCTTCTGCCGCGACAGAAGCTATGACAGTCAATTTAGATGCGGAAGGAAATTATAACTTTGATTCTACTTTTGAGAATTTAAATGCATTCAAAAAATCAAACATTGCAGACGTCATTCTAAAAGATGTAAGTCAAGATGAACCTATCAAAGATTGGGAAAAAAGTGGCTATACTTCTGCTAGCTTTCCAAAATTATTGGGTTGGAAAGAAGAATATATCGCCACTTTTACTTCGGTAAAATGCCAAAATGTTACACAAGGCAACAAACCCATAGCTGCGTGTAAAACCAAACCTATTCATTTCTTTTTGTGGAGCACCATTGAGTATATGAAGTCGCAAAATAATGACCGATTATATTACAGCATTACAAAAACCGAAGATACATACGATATTACGACAGCCTTCAACGATTTTGATCATACATTTCCTGAATCGAAATATGAAAATGACGTAAAGCAGCAAATCGCTGATTATAGAAAAGAAGTAGCTTCTGCAAAAGCAAAACCATTCACATTTACCAAAAGTAGCAGTGAACTTTCTGTGGTTACAGATGCAGAAAGTTTAGCAATTCCAATTGTTTTTGATGGAAACAGTAATGTATACAAAGTGGGCACTACTGCAGATGAAACAAAAGCAGCCGCCACTGTTTTAGAACCTATTTTGGCGAATCTTAAAAAAGCTGACACGTCTATCACAGACTGGGAAAGTCAGCAATTTGATAAAAATACCTTTCTACAAACCTTAGATTTGCCCATTCGAAATTCACGTTGGGAACAATTTATTTCAGTTAACCAAGCAAAGGATATATTTGATTTTTTCACAGAAGCCATTGCGTTTCAACTTGATGAAACCGATTACCAAACGCTGACACTTACCGTCAATACTACTTCGTTTGAAACTGCTAGCAAACTTTCAAATATTGGAAGTCATGGAAGTATTTTTTGGTTATCATTGTTGGGAATTTTGGGTACTTCGCTTCTATTGCTTCGTGAAAATGTATCAAAATTCCCGAAGTTCAGTTTTAGAAAAATACCGGAAGAAGAATCGCCAGAAGAAGAAGATGAACAAAAAGATGACGATAATGATGAAGGTGAAGGTGAAGTTGAACATGACACAACAGCTCAACATACTGACGAACCTGAAATTCCGACACAAAAAGATACTACTGCAGTCGCCACAACTGAAACACCCAGAAAATCTGAGGAGCAAATTTTTGCAGAACAAATTCGTACGATCAAATCGTTTAGTGAATTGCGAAAACTGTCTTGGCTGTCGCCGGTAACTTCTGAAATAGATTCACTGATCGATTCCAAAAAGAATTATGAAAAAGTAAAGGACGCCAAAGGCAAAATAGAAATCTCATTTTTAGAAGCCATCAAGGAAATTTTCCCAAAACAAGCAGACTATATCACCTCACAAACTAATGCTGCTGCACTTTGGAAAGCATTTGGCGATGTGAAAAATGAAAAAGAATTAAAAGCATTTTTAAAAGATTCCAAACATAAAAACACATTTCCAAACGTGGTCGATATCCTAAAAATAGGTGTGCGATTCAAAGAACTCGACAAAGCCAATACCTTCGCCAAAGCGTTGGCTGCGCTTGCGTCAGAGAAAGAATTTGCCAACGATGCCAACATATTGTTAGAGGTGCAAAGAAGCAATACCGACTCGTCCGTTGGAGAAATTGTACAATCGCTCAACATACAAAACGAACGACTAGCGAAAAATATTGAAAACGCAAACACCTTAACAGAATTGTTACAGCATGTAAATGACTGGTATAAGTTGTTGCACAAGGATAAAAATTCGCAATGGAAGGAGATTCGCGCAGAAATTCAATTCAAACAAAATAAAATTCAGTCCACACAAGAAATTTCGAAAAAACTGCAACACATCGAAGAATTGTATAATTATATGATGAAGCAGGATACAAATACATTGGAAACAATACTTCAGCAACACGAAACGCAACAACAAGCATTGCAAGACGAAACGAAATTAAAAATTAGCAAAATCGAAAGAGAAACCGCAAACACAATAGCGGAAATCCAAAAAGATACCGAAAATCAATTAGCAGAGTTTGAATCGCGTAATCAAAAAGCTATTGAAAAGTTACAAGCAGAAGCGGATGAAAAATACAAAGCACTGCAAGAATCCAAAAAAGCAGCTGATGCCAATAATAAATTAGTCAAAAAATACTTTGCCAATTTATACGATCCGCACATCAAAGAATTCCAAAACAAGGCACGCGATTTATCGCATACGGAACTCAATAGATATCTAGCATTTATTGCCTTCAATGCGATGGATTTGGCAAGATTTGTCAATGATAATTGGAGTGCCGATCAAAAAATTGAAGGAAACATACGCCGCATTCTTCGCCGTGAATCTATCGATGAAATTCCAAAAGGACAATATGATAAAAATACAGCAACTAGCTACATCAATACAATGATCGGATTTTTACACAAAAACGGAATCAAAGAAATTGAACATTTGGTTGATGGTATTGACATCAATGAAGAACTAAAAGGGTTAAAATAAACAGTTGCTATGCTTAGTTTTTATGTGCTTTTTAGTCTCATCCTGCTCCTTGTAGCTGTTGTTTTTTTCAGATCACTTGATCGAGGAAAAAAAATGCTATTGGGTGTTTTTGCAGGATTTGTTTTGTGCAGCGTTTGGGTGTTGGCGCGCTACATACATTCGTCCGATGCTGAATTCTATAAAAACGTAGAAACGCATGCCATTGAACACTTAGGATACGATTTTGCCAATACACACGAATTCAAACTCTTCAATTCCAAAAAGCCAACTACTGCCCTATTTGATGAAGAACAAGGCATGTTTAGCGTCAAGGTTGACAGTTCGCAAACAGCAACACCATTTCAAATTGCCTATAAAAATCTAGGGAAACCGTTGTGGATTTCTATAGACAAAGCAGGAAATAATTATAAAATTGCCAACGATTCATTACCCGTTTGGAAGCCAAATGAAGCATTAAACATTCGGTTTTCTGCACGTCGTAATTTGACGTGCTCCTATACAGTAGACAATAATAAAAAACACTCTTTTGCCTTTACATTTAGTGAACAATTAAAAGATTCTACCAAAATTATTTCAGACACCATTGTCAAAAATCGACTCAATATTGGTTATCCGTTGTTGGATATGGTTGAAAAATGTTTTGATATTGAACTTACCGAATCTGAAATTGAAGCGTTAGAAGAAAGTTATTTGGTTCGAAATACCATCTACAGCAGTCAAAAAGGCAAAACGCTGTCACCTTTGCATCTGTATTCTGGAAAATTGCTCAAAAAAGCGACGGTACAACTCAACGGGCAACAAATTCGTCCACTAGCAGACGTACAACACATAGCGCTCAAAGACAAAAGCTATTTCTATTTTGGAATCGGACAAAACCGAAGCGATAAATTTCAACTAAATTTTCATACCAATCGTTCCACATTAGACTATAAATCGCACTTGCGATATCCTTTGTTCTTCAATGATTCGTTGCAAAAAGCGGAGTTGTTGCTTTCCACTTCTGTGGATGATATCATAAAAAGTTCGCGCGATTATAATGGTGTCATTAATTTTGAAGGTAGAAGCCGATACGACAACATATATCACATCAATGCTTCTATCAAATACGCCATTGAAGACGGACGCACGGCGCTCAATGCGAAAAAAATTGATAACAATTCTGGAGAATTAGAACTGAAAAAAATTATCCAAAACAAACCTTTTGCGCTCAAAACCAACACCAAAGCAGTAGATTATCTGGTACAAGTTACCAATTACAATCAAAACTTGCTGACCAAATGGTATTGGCTTCCGTTTTTGTTGTTGTTGCTTGCCGCCATGCTATTTTATTTGATCATTCACAAATATGACAGAACGCTAGGTTTCTCAGGATCCAATGATAGCGCCCAAACCAAATTACTCAATGCACTCAAAATAGAATACGGCATGTATTGGGTTATCACAGCATTTTTAACGGTTCGTATCTACTTATTATGGCGCATGTATGCATTTCCGCCGTTGGATGACATTACCTATTTTGAATTTGAAAAGTTACAAAGTATGCAATCATTCGAATGGACATTGTACGCATTGATTGGATTCTTGGTGGTTCGCTTTGGCTATTTACTATTTCAAATCTTAGAACCTACCATTCCATTCCAATACAAATATGAGGAGATTGCCACAAAAATGAACCTACTTTCGCAAGGAGCCAAATTGGGAATCTGTGCATTAATCTGGGGAAGTGTTTTTGTCTTTTTATTTGTGTTTAAATCGACTATCATATTTGTTACGACATCCATCCTACTGCCGTTATTCTGCTTTATCTTCATTGACAGTAAAATTCCTGACGAAGAAGACAAAATTGAATGGAAACTCTTAGGAATTCGCTTGATCAACTTCATCATTTACATTGCTATTTACTTTGCCTTTGATGCAGGATTCTGTTTGATTGCCATTGCAATGGGATCATTCTACTTTCTCATAAAAAACACCTACTTTTTACTCAGACAACCGCCCAAAACACGCAAGAATCGATATGTAGTCACGACTGTAGTTTTAGTAGGTTTTTTAAGTGTATTTTTTGCACATTACATCATTCCGTTGGGAGATGCACTTGTGGGAGATCGTATTGCGGCAAGAGGTGAAATTATATATAAAAAACCTGGAGAGATGTTGTTGGGCGCAGGTTTCAACTCAGATAAATCGCGCTATATTTTGTGGGCGTCAGAAAGTCATTGGTTTGCCAACAATCATTTGTACGAACGCATTATCAACAATGCAAATTATAAATTTCCAAATATTCGTACGCAGTACAATTCTAGAGGTGTGAGTCTGACTGTACAAACACGTGAATTTGTGGTGTTGCGCTATCTTATTTTTGAACATAACATTTGGTTGCCCATCTTGTTAATTGCACACTTTTTAGCATTGCTGTTGATCATTGGATATTATTACTATCCGAAGCGAAACGAAGAACCCACACACTATTTCAATGTTTTAGGCGCCATTTCGCTCTTCCTAATTTTAAGTACCATTATGTATTTGGTATGTTTGAATGGCATCATCTTTATTGGACAAGATTTTCCATTTTTAACACTCACAGGAAACGCGTCAATCATCATTCCGTTTGCCTTGTTTTGTTATGTTGTGCTGTTCATCAATTACAACAAATTGGAATATGTTCAGGATAAAACTTCACCGGCAGTTCGTGTGCCTACGTTGGCACTATCGGGAATGGTTGTTTTGCTAGTGTTGGGAAAAGTTTTTGGTACATTCATCAACATGAACGATCCTACGCTTGTTACCCATGAAGCGATTCAGCCTGTGGAGCGATTAAAGAATTTTGTGGATGTCATGAATGCAGAGTTCATCAAAGAACAGAAAGAATACAAGAGCCAACGAAAATTACGGAATTTGACCTATGGAAATGTGCCTGCGATTTACAAATCGTATTTGGGGAAAACAAAAGACGATCGTATTCAGAGAATTGACTCCATGTTGGTTGATTATGCCGAAAACAAAGAAGAAGCCAAATATTTAGAATCAGCACTCAAAAGTTTTGATATTGACGAAGCGCGAAACTTAGAACATATTTTACACATTCGTAAAAAACGCTACTCCGATCAGTTTGAATTTATCGTAAATAAAAATTACTATCGCATCAAACCTATTTTTGAAACATCAAAAAATTACCAACCTTGGCGAGGCGATTTGTTAGCGATGGAAACACCAAATCAATACTATTTTCAGCCAGTACAGCAGAAAAAACGCGATTCGCTATTTCAACGTGAACAACTTATTGACAGACGTGCGAAAGAAAATAAAGCCATTCCGTTGAACGTAGATATGTTTGGAGAAAAATTTAATGAATCACAACTCATTAAACTCTATCGAATTCCGAGCAGGTGGTTATTTACGGAGGATGATGCAATTGTTGCTAAAATCAGCAATGAAAAAGATAAAAAGGAAGTCACGCTCTCCAATAGAACACGTATTTACAAAGAAAATAATTCAAGAGGTTTCTCAGATTTTATCCTTCAAAATGGTGATATTCTCAAAATTCAAGATTTCGAACCGTTCCGTGTGAGTTACAATTCGGAGAACTATTTGGCGCTAAATTACAATTACAATGGAAAGCAACGCTTTTTCTATCCACTTGGAAAAGGCATGATTTGGGCGTACAATTATTCAAAACTTTTAGAGCGTAACTACGAACAAACGCCTGCAAGGGAAAATAAACGTTCTACCTTTGATTATCAGTTGCAGAAAAAACTATATGATTTGGCAATTAACGATGTAGTACACGACAATTTCTTTGTAACAGTTATGGACGGCGAAGGACACATCCGTGCAATGTTTGATTACGATGAAGAAAAGCAAGATTATAAAATCAACCCGAATAATTATCGAAAACTGAGTAAAATCTACGAAGAAATCTACTTCAACACACGCCAAGAAGATTTAACACTAGGAACGCGAAACATTCGTAAAATGAACATTTCGGGCGGATTTGGTTCTACAATTAAACCTATTATATACAGTGCTATTACCTCTCAACAACAAATTGATTGGGAAAACATCCGATTAAATAACTTGAGTCTCAGCTCAGAAGTATACAAAGCGCCAAAAGACAAGAAAATCAAAGGACTACAAGTAGAATATTTAGGCAATAAAAAATTGGCAGCGCCTTGGGTGGAAAGCGGCAACGATTTCAAAGACAGGAATTTTCCAATTACAGATAATAAACGATACATTATCAACTCAAAAAACTCGTATAATGGTGTTATGATGTTATTGGGAAGTTACACCAATCAACGACTTGCAAATTACAAAAGCGAACTCTTACGCCCTGATTCTAAAAAACTTGAGGAGAAAGAGCGTTTTCCAAAAGTCAATATCAAGGGAAGAGATTATGTACTTTCGGAGGATTTTTACGAAAAACTTCCAAAAGATTTGAATAATGACGATTATGTCCTAAAATCTGGATTGCTCAACAACTTTGACTTTGACGTGTCGCGCAAAAAGCAAAATACTGACGTAGACAAATCCTATGTCGAATTTAACAGTAAAAATAAAATCAACACCTTTTACAAAACAGATACGCTTTTCAACAAAGCCATACGTAAAAGTGATTTCAATTACCAATGGGTTTTTCCAGAAAAGCAAGCTTTTATCAAAAATTCAACAGACAATTCTGAAATCAATTTGCGCAACAATATCATCAATCCTGCCAAAGGAGGAAGTCCTTTTGAGCTTACGCAATTGGGAATGCTTGAAAATATTGTGCGACTGTACAAATTAAATTCTGATGTAAAAGCTTCGGTCATAGAACAGACAGATCGCACCTACTCAAAAAATAAATTTGCTGTAGCCAATTGGGACGACACGGCAAACTATTACAAATTTGTAAAAGACTATATCTACGATTCCATGCATACGGTATCAATCAATGCTATTGTGGGAATTCAAAATACGTTTGAAAGAGAAACACCGACGGGCGAAAAGGTGAAATTTTATGTATACGCTAAAACGGGCACGCACAACAGTGATGAAAAGGATCCGAATCTCAATGACAAATCGCTCATTATTGTCATCAGCGATGTTAACTTAACTGACGACACTTACGAACGTACACCAAAATTATTTGCAATGTTATTGACGATCAATCGTGTTGGAAATACTGTTTACAAGAAAAAGCAGCAAACACTTTTTAACGAAATTATCAACTCAGAATCATTTAACTTGTATTACGGTTTATGAAAAAGATACTAAAAAACATATCGCCTACAATACAATTTGTAGCAAGTGTTGTGCTTATTACTTTGGTTTTGGGATATTTGATTATTTCCATGTACAGCACACAAGAAAGTACTGTAGAACTCAATCAGGATGTCGCTTTTGAAAAAGACAGAACCATTCTTAAAATGCGAAAAGACAGTTTATTGATGATTCTTTCAGATTGGCAAAGCAGAAAAGCTTCTAAATTTACAAGTATTGACAGTAC
>JBCCLS010000118.1:0-8027 GCA_039026835.1 Bacteroidota bacterium
ATGTTTTTATTTCATAGCAAAAAAATCAAATATTATCTATGTGCTGCCCTTTTTAGTTTTGCTTTCATAGCAACTGCCCAAACAAGAGATACCATTCAAGGAGCTTGGTATCGCTGGGTTCCGTATCAATATGTAAATGAGCAAGGAAACCTAAACGGTTTGGATTATGCACTGGTTTCGCATATTTTCAAAAATGTAGGCATCAAAGTGCAATTTGACCCAAAAGAAGTCGATAGCTGGCAACAAAATCAGGAAGATGTGCTGTACGGCAAAAAAGATGTGACTGGCGGTGCATTTTGGACTGAAGAGCGCAATAAAAAATACCTCATCTCAGAACCGTATCGCTATGAATGGAATACACTCTACATTCAAAAAAACGAGAAAGTACTATCCAAAATTTCCAATATTGATTCGTTACTTAACTACATACGCGTCAACAAGTTAAAAATTGGCGTAGTTTCAGGATATACCTACACAAGTCCAGAAGTCAACAAATTTGTAAAAGCGTACGGAAAGCAATCGGAACTCATTGTAAAATCGATTACGGAAGAAGAAAATTTTGATCAACTCATCAATAATAGAGTCAATATTATCATTGCTGACCGAATCACAGGTGCACAAGTAATATGGAAAAACAAAGATGTTTGGACTACCAATGTAACCGAGCATGCGCTGCAGCTTCCTAAAAAACCTATTCATTTATTAATTCACAAAGGAAAGGATAGTATTGGGAATGTAAAAAGTAACAATCTATTAGCAAAATTCAACGAAAGTCTAAAAGTTTCCCGAAAAAAAGGAGAATTAGAAGGTTTGATTGCCAACTATCTTTTCCCAGTATTAATGAACATTACCGTACAAACCACTTGGTTTCAATTGGTGGACTATATTGGCGCTATTTTCTTTGCAATTGCTGGTTTTTTACTGGCTAGAGAAAGTCGATTCGATATTTTCGGAACCATTGTCATGGTGGCATTATTAACTTCTGGCGGTGGTATTATGAGAGATATTCTGGTCAGTAAAACGCCTTCCTTTTTAGTAGATGTTACTTATGTATACATCATCATGATTGTCTCCATTCTTGGTTTTTTATTGATGAGTTTGCACAGCTATTTCATCAAAAGAAGCAAAAAGTATCACACATTTTCCAATCGGTACGGCAAGCAATCCATTCTGTTACGCGTATTGATAGAATCCATTGCTCTGGGCGCCTATACCATTATTGGAGTCGGAGTTGCCGTAGAGATGAACTTACGACCGTTGTGGTTGTGGGGACCATTACTGGGCGTCATTACAAGCTCAGGTGGTGGTATTTTGGCAGGCGCTTTAAAAAAGAACAGTACCAGCGCATCGCTCATTGGCGGAATTGATCCTGAAATCTCTATTTTGGGAGGAATTTCCTTTTCGCTTTTTTTGGTTTGGCAGATCAATCGTTTGAATCCGAATGAAGTTTTTATTGGCGTGTTGGTGACCATCATTGTCATGGCGGTGATTTTGTACTTGTTTTTCTTGCTGAAAATAAAGTCTCCTGTATTGAAACTAGACGAAGAAATCATTAGAAAAGACACACATGAAGAAAACAACTAACTCAAAAGATGCATTCATAAAAAACAGTTTTGAAATCAAAAAAGCACATACCTTCGCTGAAAAAATTCAGCAACTTATTGCAAGTTATGTTTCAAAGCAACAAGTATCTGAACAGTACAATACGCAGGTTTTGGCTGATGCATTTGCGTTTCAATCCATTCCTGAAATTGGTTACTCCGAAGAGGAATTTATAGAAGAATTAGCCAAAAAATTACTGCCGTACACAACCTATGTGGGCACGCCAAATTTTATTGGACACATGACCACTGCATTGCCAAACTTCATTCCTGAAGTGGCATCGCTTGTGGCCACCTTAAATCAGAATGTGGTTAAGATAGAAACCTCACAAGCGGCTACATTTTATGAACGACAAGCCATTGCCATGCTACACGAATTGATGTATGAAAACACAGAAACCTTCTATCATGAACACATTCATAATATAGACAGTACGCTCGGCATTGTAACTTCTGGTGGGACAATCGCCAATATTTCAGCCTTGCAATGTGCACGTAATCGCATGTTTCCTCACATGGAAAAAACAGGAAATAACACCGGCAAAATTGGTGTGGTTATTTGTTCTGAATTGGGACATTATTCCCTCAAAAAAGCGATGGGGATTTTAGGATTGGGAAGCGATCAATTGGTCATTGTGCCTACAGATGCACACAATAAAATTCGAATTGATTTACTAGAAAAAGCGATTCAAAATTGCCAAGAATTAGAGCAACACATCGTAGCATTGATAGGAATTGCAGGTACCACTGAATGCGGCAGTATTGACCCGTTGGAAGCAATGGCAGCATTGGCGGCAACACATGATATTTATTTTCATGTAGATGCTGCGTGGGGCGGTCCTACCCTACTTTCAGACAAATACAAACCTTTGTTAAAAGGCATTGAAAAAGCAGATTCCATTACTATTGACGGACACAAACAGCTATACCTTCCTATGGGAATCGGAGTTGTGTTATTTAAAAATCCTACGACGAGTGAATCTATTGAAAAAGAATCCGAATACATTATCCGGAAAACATCGATTGACCTGGGCAAACGCTCTATTGAAGGTTCTAGACCTTTTCATAGTTTTTATGTGCAAGCAGGATTTAAATTGTTAGGAAAACAAAAATATGCGTGGCTGATCGAAAAAGGAATTGAAACAGCACGCGAAATGGCAACGTATGTAGAAACATTGCAAGACTTTGAACTGTTAACTGCGGCTGAAACAAACATTTTTCTGTACAGATGTCTTCCCAAATCTATACACAGCAACGAGGACAGCATCATTACAGACATTACGAAAATGAACAACAAAATAAACGTATTTAACAAAGCCATTCAGCAAAAACAAATGAAACAAGGAAACACTTTTGTTTCATACACTACTGTAGCACTTGAAAAATATAACAAACAAAAAATAGTTGGTTTGCGAGTAGTAGTGGCCAATCCGCTAATTACTTTAGCACATTTTAAAAAAAGTATCGAAGAACAACGTACCTTAGCAAGTACCATAGAATCAAACCTGTAGCATCGTTCTGGCACAGAAGTGAAAAAAATAATACTGGACTTAGAAAATATACAGGCAAATAATTTTATGTTGTTGCTAGTATTTGAAAAGGAAGCATTAAAACAGCACTGGACGCAAGCAGAAGTAGCTGCTGTATTGAAAGAAGCAAAATCTGGAGATTACGATCACATTTTAAAAACCATTACAAAGTATTGTAAAAAAGAATAAAACTATGCCTTATGATAATTAGCTCGCTAAATTCTCCAATGATTTCAGAAATCAATTGGATATATACGTTAGTACTACACGCGATTAAACCGAATGAAAATGGAATAGACATTACACCGCCAGACTTACCAGAAGATATTTCATATGCAACATTCCTTCGCAACGTGCAACCAACTATGTATGAACGATTGGTGATGGCATTGGCGCATAGTTTTCAGCTCGCACCCGGATTCTTTAAAAAATTATACATAGAAGAATCGCAAAATGATACAGGAATTGATTCATTTGGTTTACTGCAACATGCTGGTACAAATTTGGTACAACCTACCATTCATACTGCAAATTGGTTGGCAGATATGTACCAAATAGAAACTCAATTTTTAGACGAACACCATTATCTTTTTTCGGATATGATATTGGAACCGTTGACGTTTGAACCGTCTGTATTTTGTTCTCCGCTAGTGTTTACAAAAAAAGCGCAATACTTGTTTTATGGATCGCGAGAATACACTCCGGAATACAGCGCAGACTTTCCAGCAGAATTGCTAACAACTTCTTTGACAAAAAAGGATTTAATATTACCAAGAACTACCCTAAACGAAGTAGATGAACTGATCTATTGGATTCAGCATCGAGCGGTTTTTCAAGAAGATAAGCATTTGCAAAAGTGGATTCGTCCTGGCTTTCGAGGTTTGTTTTACGGTCCGCCTGGCACAGGAAAATCGTTGACAGCTACTTTGATCGGACAAGAAACAAATGTTCCTGTCTATCGCATTGATTTGTCTAATATGATTTCGAAATACATTGGAGAAACACAGAAAAATTTGGCCAAAGTATTTGACAGTGCAGAACGAAATCAATGGATTCTTTTCTTTGATGAATGTGACGCCATTTTAGGAAGCCGCAGCAATAACGGATCTACCAATGAACGTGGCGCCAATCAGGAAATTGCTTATTTGCTGCAACGTATAGAATCATATCAGGGAATCATCTTACTGGCCACGAATTTAAAAGAAAATATTGATGCTGCATTTTTACGACGCTTTGAAGTAAGCATTGAATTCGACATGCCTGATGTTGCAACGAGAACACAATTGTGGAAAGCCATATTCTCAGATCAATACCAAATTGAAGAAGCTTGGATTAAAAATCTAGCAAAAAGCTATAAATTAACAGGTGGCGCACTTGTAAATATTTTACGTTTTGTAGCATTGCAAAAACAACAAAACACAGACAAAATTACACTGTATGTTCTACTAGAAGGCATCCGAAGAGAATATCACAAAATCGGACAAACCATGCCTCCGTATAAAGATAGATAGGTTTAATTCAACACACTCTTATCACGCCAAACCACGTGAATTCTTTTGGATAGCCACGGCAAACGAAGTGTACTTAGCGTCCACGGAAGAAAATCGAGCAACACATCTACACCCGTAGATTCGATGGTAATGATCATTTTTTCATCGTCTTCATCCAATAATCCGGAACGCTTTAAAAACGTGTTTCGAAATCCTTCTACACTTACAGTGCCCAGCTTTTTCCATTGTGCAATCGCTGCAGTTATCAAACTTTCTACAAGTGAAATATCAGTGTCTTCCAAATCAATTTCTTCTATGTAAAATTCTGGTGGCAAACCACATAAAATTTTCATTAACAACAATTCGTGTTCGTCTTCGTATTGCAACGTTCCTGTCGCCACATACTGAAGCAACAACACAGCTTTATTTTTCGCTTCTTCATCGTAAAATACTTTGTCTTCGGAATTCCATAACTGGGCGCGCTCAAACAATATAGGCAAAAATTTCCAAAGCAATACAACGCCCGCATTGCACAATTGTATCTGCGTTAATCCTATGTCTGTAGTGGTTTTAGACAATTTTTCTTCTTGCGAAATCACCCCAAGTTCTTCATCTTTCAAAGAAACACCTTGTTTCAGTTGCACGTACACCAAACTCCTGAACAATTGCGGAAATACCGTTTTCTTTTTATGAATTTCAGCATATACAGTAGCACACAATACTTGCAGAGAAATACGCTTTTGTTGCGACAAAGCAATTAGCCATTGTTCAATATATTGAGGCAAGTTTTTAAAGGTAAATTTCTGAGCTGATTCCCACAAAAACAACAAAAAAAATGACATCTCTTTTGAGGAAAACTGCGCATTAGATGCTGTAAAATGTATCCACTCGTTACAAAAAGTGATCAATTCTTTGTTGTGAGAAGGTGCTACGATTGTGCTCCAACGAGCATATAACGACACAAACTCTGAATTTGAAAATGGTTGATTGTGTATTCGTTTGGTAAAAATGTTGAAAAACAGGTGCGCATTTTTATGAAATTCTTGTCGCAACTTGCGCAAATCTTGTGGTGAAATAGGTACTGAAGTTTGAAATAAGAGTTGTGCTATTTGTTGTTCAGAAAATACGCTTTTACCTGTTTTGTTAGCTGAACTAGATACTCTTGTTTTGTAAATTTCTTGCCAGATTTTTGCCGCTTTAAGATGTTTTTTATTGTGAATTGACTCCAACGTTGCGACTGCAAACACATTGAATTTTATAGCATACGCTTTTGCCAACTTTTTCCAGAATGCCACAAATGATTTTTGGGAATCTATAAACAACAATTGCCGTGATGTCCAGACGATTTCCCAGAAAATTGCTCCGTTGGATACCATTCCAAAATGCGCTACAAAGGTATTTTTATCGCTCGTGCGAATTGGAGCAAATAAAGACACTAAAGAGCGTATTGCTTGCCGTGAAGTCGCATTCGGAATCATAAATTTGAGTAATTTTTCTCTAAACACTTTGTCTTCTGAAAGCACTTGTACGATTCGCCATATTTGTTTGGAATTTTTATGTTTTTGAAGAAATTTTGTGAGTGCTCGGCTAGTTTTCCGATCGAATGTAACTTCCTGTGCCAATTGTTTGGTTGAGGTGTACAATGACCACCAAGGCAACGTTTGATGCTCCAAATAGTAGAGAAAAACGGCCAAGCAATGCGTTTGTTTTTGCTGTTTGGTGGTAAAACTCACTTCACCATCCAAATGTTGCTTGTGTAATTTCTGTAGCAAATTGGAAGCGGAAGGATTGCTGATGAATTCTGCTAATTCTCTAAGACTGATTCTTGTATGTGTGACTTTTGCCGTGTTTAAAAATATTCGGATTGCTGATTGTGCTTCTAAAAATGCTATTATATGTTTTACAGTAAATTTTTGAATAGGAATTTGCGCTGTCAATGCTGAAATGGTTTGTATGGACGACCAAATCGGAAATCGTCCATTTTCTAAATAATACACGAACATTTTAGTCCAATAATTGGCGGAAATTTGAGGAAATTTTGTTTGCTTTTTCTGTGATTTTGTCGTTGTTTTTTGTTGTAAATCTTGATATTTTGTTGTGATAAAAATTACCAAATCATCCAACATAATCTTTTGATGTTTCGCTAAATGTGATTGTAAAAACTGAATAAGTAACGGTTGCGAAGCTAAAAAATCCAACACTTTATTTTTGGTTACTTTTTGAAGCGGTAAGTGATTTTGTAATTCCACTACATTTTGAATCACAGACCAATATGGAAATGTTCCGTTTGAAAGATAAAACACCAAAATTTTCACCCAATATTCAGCAGGAAGAGCATGTGTAGTTGTTGAGGATTTCTTTTGTTTATGGATGATAAAATTCACCAATTCGTCAAAAGTCAGCTGCTGCTTTTTGGCAATGGTAGACTGCATAAAATCAGTCAATAGTTGCTGTGATCTTAGAAAGGTATGAAGTGTTGAAATTTGCAAAGATTGTACTGGAATCAATGACAATAATTGATCTACATTGCGAATTCGAGACCAATTTGGCAACTGCCCAACTTCCAAATACATCACCAACATACGCGTCCACATCTCGGTAGACATTTCTGTATCTTTTGATTGGAGATGTTTAGCATCTATTACTTTTTTTAGTTGATGCTGTAGCTCTTTGGTCATCTTTTTGTCTAAAATACAAGTCGCCAAAACAGCGATAGAAATTGATTGCCTTTTAACATGCACATCATCCAAAAACTGTTGAATCTTCGGTTGTCTCCTTAAAAAGTAACGCATGTTTGTGTTGGTGATATTGAAAATTGGCAACTGATCAACCAGTGTTTTAAAATCAGCAATAGAAGTCCATATGGGCAACTTTTCGTGTGTCAAATAATACACAAACAATACACTCCAAACGCTTGGCGACAACAGCTGCACCTGTGTAGATATTTCCTTTTGTTTGGGCAACTGTGTGACTTCCGTTTGAGAAGTTTTTGGAATTGAATTGCGCAACAATAGTAAAATCTGATATAATTCTTTTTCTTTCCCAAATGCAGCATCCGGATGTAATGTTTCCAAAAAAACGTACACTATGGCATTGTATTCCATTCCAAAATGTCGCGCCAATTGCTGTAGCTGCTGTGCAACGAACTGTTTTTTATAAAAACTGTATCCTTTTTTCAGTAATAAATACGACAACACAAAAGCGTATAATTGCTTTTTAAAACTTGTAATTTTATCTGTCAACGACTGAATTTCCACAACACTGACCGCAGCTTCTACGAAATACAAAATGGACAACTTATATTCAGGTTCTACATAGCCAATAACATGCTGAATGTCTTCCTCTACCAAATTCGCAGCCAATTCGTTTGCAAAATCAGATTGCTGTAATTGCTTTTTTTGCATTCC
>JBCCLS010000119.1:0-8024 GCA_039026835.1 Bacteroidota bacterium
AACATTTTCGATGTCGATTGACACGACAGAAGTTCCGCCGTAGAAAGACAGTTTGGGAAGTAGGGTTTCGTCACTTTCAAATAAATTAGTCTTATTGTTGGTTCCCAGAAAAACTTGAACTTTTTGATCATTTACAAAATTGGTAGTAATCATGTCTACAATACCATCGTTATTTATATCTTGAAAAAGCGCATCAAGCGTGGTTGCTGTATCTTTTGGAATATATTTAGTAACATTGGTAAAATAACCGTTTCCATCATTTTCTAACAGTTGATTCTGCGGATTCATCGCAGGATTCCATCCCACATTACAATAAAAAAGATCCTGATCGCCATCGCTATCAAAATCAGTAGCAATCACCTTACGTGTTTCAATGTTGTTCGGTAAGTTCAGGCGATCAGAAGCTTCAATGAATCGACCGTTTTGGTTGAGGTATAAGTTATTTCCGCCGTTTTCAATACCTTCTACAATATCCAAATCAGCATCGTTGTCCACATCTACCAGAATTAAATCCTGTGTGTGATCGTCATTCGATAGCCAAAATGTATCTGTAGCTTCAGTAAATTGCTGTCCTTTTTGATTGATGTACAATTCGTTCTGTCCGCGGATTCCAATTAAGATATCATCCCAGCCATCTTGGTTAAAATCGTAGACTAATACTGCATTGGCTTTTCCTTTTTTGGGAATTTGGTTTTGCGCAAGTGAAAACACGCCAACACCATTGTTTACTAAAAGTTCATGGTGATCGGTGTCTTCACTCACAAAAAACACGTCCACATCTCCATCATGATCAAAATCGCTTACCGCAATATCTTCACTATCTTCGCCTAAAAATGGCGCTGTGTATTTTTGTAATTCAGGCAATGCATCCCCCATAATCCATTTGCCATTTTCACAGATAAACAAGCAATTGGGACCAAATTCTGTAGCAATCAGAATGTCTTTATGTCCATCACCGTTTACATCAACAGCAACCATGTCCATGCTTGACATTGCAGTATTTGACTTTGGAAATGCAGCCGGAACTTGTTCGTAGCTAAAATCTTTTGGATTATTTTTTTGGGAAACAATCCACTCGTGTACCATTGTTGGTAGTTTTGTGTTGAATTTTGTATGCGCTGTCGTACCTGCTTGTCCGTTCATAATTTGTGCAATTTCTTCATCTTTAGAAGCCACAGTTGCCAACACATGATTGGTACCTTCGACAAACGTGTACGTGCCATTACCAGGATGTGTTTGATTGACAATTCGCACAATTAGTTCTGTGTCGGAGGAATTAATTGCGTGTATATCACTTTCACCATACATTGCCAATACAGGTACCTGTACGTTTGCCCATTCATTTACATAATTGTAATCATTCCAATTTTGCCAAAATGAAATTTTTCGACTCGAAATAATGCCTTCGGGCTTGTAATTATGCCAATTGCTGAGCAGTTTCTTTTCTTCGGTTGTCAAATTTTCGTGCGGAATTCTTTCTACATATAATTTATGAAAAGCAGATTTTAATAGCGGAATTTGCGCCACAACTTCTGTAGCATTTTTGGTGCGTGTATGTGTGTAATTCGCAATGTCTAACATATAATCTTGCCAAGGTTTTACCAAAGTTCCGAAAACGATGATGCCTGCTGCTGTAACTTTTTGTGCTAAAATAGGCGCTACATTTCCACCCAAAGAATGTCCAAACAAGTAAATAGCATCTTTCTGAACTTCGGGAAGCGTTTCCATAAACTGATAGCCAGTTTCAAAATTTTCAAGCTCATCATCAAACGAATATTCTATACACGGATTCAAATCGACATACTCACCGACACCTGGTTTTTCAATTCGAAACACAGCGTAGCCTAACTCTACAAATGAATTGGTGAGTTCTAAAATTGGACTCTTCGGATGCGTGTTGATAGATTGGCATGGATAGCCTTGTAAATAGTAAATTGTTGGAAAAGGTCCTTCACCTTTTGGATGTGTCAAATATCCGCGCACATAGCCAGTTCTAAAAGGAACTTCTAGTAATTGCAGTTCATGATGTGGTTTTTTGAATGGAGGTTGCGCCATAATAGTGGCGCTGTTTGTGACTAATTTTCCATTGCGCAACACCGTTACAGACGCTTTTTCGCCAGCGATAAACTTTCCAATTACTGCTGGTATTTTTTGATTGCTATCTATCGTAATTCCATTCACCTTTACCAAAACGTCATCTTTCATTAACTTCAGATTTTGCGCAGTACTGTTAGGCATTACTTCGTCAATTGCAAAAATAGCGTTGTAGGTATTGTTTGGCGCTTTGGTCAGTTTTACGCCTAAATTTCCTTTGGAAGGAATATTTTGTGCGCTAAGTTGTACGACAAAAATGAGCAGTAGTTTGAAAAGCAATTTCTTCATGTGATCGTAATTTTTATCAAATGTAAAGGCACATCAGCAGAAAAAATTGGACAATCTTGCTATTTTTTGGTCTTTATGTTTGTATTCTGATGGATTTAAATAACATGAGTTCGATATAACTTTTTATTTATATTACTAATTATGAGTAATTTACACTACATGTCAAATCGAGCGCAGTCGAGATTCCTTTAAAAACATTAATTTTTAGCTGTTCTCATGAGCTTCGCTCGGTACTTTCAGCAATGCTCGAACTGACAATTGTTTATTTTCTGTGAATTATAAATTATAATATGATTTCTTATACCGAACTCACGTTTAATAGAAATATCCTACAGATTTATTTGATTTCATTCTGTAAATTATTAGCTTTCAGTAACTAACAATAAATACAAAGATTATGATCACAATTACAATTTCAGAAAAAAAGCCAATTACCGTAGATTGGTTTCCAGGAATGAACGCACAAAATGCGTTGGAACTTGCGTATAAAGATATTTCGTTCGGCGCTAAGTTTTACGGATACAATTTGGGCTATATGGTTGTTATGATCAACGGTGTATATGATGCGCCAGATTCGGGATATTATTGGGAATTTTTCTACAATGGAGATTCTGCTGATGCAGGAATTGATGCTACACGACTCAACGATGGCGATACTATTTCGTTCAAAAATACACCATACGACGAACATACACACAAAGGAACATTACTCGAAGCCAAGCACAAAGTAGGACAGTAGTTTGTAAAGAGTGAAACGTTACTTTTCTTCTTTTTCCTCTTCTGCTAAACGATTGTCGTCAAATCCAGAAGGTAAAATATTGGGAATGTATTTGATAACGATTGGTAACAGTAACATTCCGCCAGGTAACATAAAAATAGCTAAACTAGGAATGCTTTTAAAGATATCTAGTAGCTGATCTTTAACACGTTTTTGTTCTTCATCTGTCAATGATCGTGTGGTGGATTGTGTCAATAAAATCATCAACTCTTTGCTTTCATACAACTCAGTTGCCAAACGCTTTTTGTTTCGGTTGATGAGTTTTTTCACCATATTGCTAGAGTTTTCATAAAAACTCTGAATCATGTTGCGCGATTTTAACAGCGCTACTTCATCTTTGTGTTCTTCATAAAACACATGAATGTCATTGACGGCTTTTTGAATGATTTCATCAGAAACTTCCAAATCATTCGCCAAACGGTGTAGAAAAATATGTTCTTCTTCATCAATCACTTTGTCCGTCCAAAATGTCATACATACCAAGTCGATAATATAATATTTCGTCAATGGATTCACGACATTTTTAATGACATCTTCATAATGCAAACGTTCGCGATGTTCATAACGAAACGACGATTCAAACAGTTTGATTAAACTTTTGTCATATTTTGTCTTTTCCTTCTTTAAATCTAGCGCTTCAAAAATGATCGTTTCAATTGTGGCTTCTAAGTCACGCAAATACTGATCGGTAACATCGCCACATTGTAAATATTTTTCATATGCCAATACATCAACAAAAAGTAAAGTGTTGGTAATTAAGTAATTGAAGTTTTTTGTAATAAGATTGTCATCAATGGCAATACGTTTGTTAATCATGCTTTCCAGCAGATCATACGATTTCTTTTTACCCAAAAACAATTCCTGAAAGAACGAACTTTTAAAATCATCTACAATATTGTAAAAGTCTGTTACCGAATCCACAAAGTTACGCTCTGAGCCATAGTTTGTGTGTATCAAATCAAACGCCAAAATCATATTGACTTTGCACAATTCTTCATGTGTTAAATCGGGTTGAGTTACACAATTAAAGATGGCTTTTAAGTTGGTTCCATATACAAAACCACAGGCTTTTAATTCGTTATACAAATCAACCAACGAGTAGGAGATAGGAAGTGTTTCCTTGGATTTGGTTTCGGCTAATAATTTTTTAATCCAGCCTTTGGCAGATGGGTTCATGGGTTTTTAGGTTATAACAATCGTCGTATACAAAATAAAGCTACTTTTGGTAAAGTAGCTTTATAAATATATTATTTTTTTATTTTTCTACGTAAGGAATTCCATAATTCATACAAATTATGGATGCTTCTCGCAAAACCTTCCTAATCTTTAAAGGCTTCTTTTTTCTTTAAATGCACATCTAAAAACGTGAGAATTTGACTGTAAGCTTTCAGCTGATTTTCCTTTTTTACAAAACCGTGTCCTTCATCTTCAAACAATACATATTCCACAGGCACGCCATTTTTCTTTACACCCGCAACAATTTCATCCGATTCTACTTGCAACACTCTTGGATCTTGCGCTCCTTGCAAAACCATCAACGGTTTGGTCACTTTGTCGGTATGAAATAATGGTGAAATTTTTCGCAAACGAACAGAATCTATCGTATTTGGATCGCCCAGTTCTTTGTATAAGGCTTCTTTGTAAGATTCCCACCAAGCAGGAATACTTTTGAGCGTACGCAACCAATTGGTCACCCCAAAAATATTGACACCTACTTCAAACTCTTCGGGCGTATACGTCAATGCTGCCATGGTCATATATCCACCATATGAACCTCCAATAATTCCAATCTTTTCACTGTCAATTTGTGGTTGTTTGGCAAGCCAATTTTTTCCTTCTACGCAATCTTGTAAATCTCCTTCTCCGTGGTTTCGATCGTCCATTTTATAAAAGGTTTTTCCGTAACCACTACTTCCACGATTGTTAACAGCCAAGATAGCGTAGCCGTGATTTACCAAATATTGAATTAACGGACTATATGACTGACGCGATTGCCCACCAGGACCACCGTGAACCCAAACCAATGCAGGAACTTTGTCAGCCTCAGAAGCTTGTTTTGGCAAATAATAAATCGCAGGAATTTCGGTATCATCAAACGACTTATAGCGGATTACTTTTGCCGTCACCATATCGTCAATATTCACTTCTTTATTCAGCGTATTGGTGAGCTGTGTCAACTTTTCTGTTGCAATATTATACACATAAAAGTTGGAAGATGTGTTAGAGCTTCCAACCAACAAACGCATGCTCGTTTCATCTTGTGAAAAACTAACACTGTTTACACTTTGGTCTTTAAAATCAGGAAGTTCTAGTTTTTCTCCAGAAGCTACTTTTGTAATTTCAATGGTATTTTTGGCATCTTCATTTAAATAGGTAACGCGATACGTTTCGCTGTCTGTTGTATAACTTCCATCAATATCCCACGCTTTTTCCAAAACTTTTTCATGCGTTTTCGCGGCTAAATCATATTTCATCAAGTATGCAAATTCAGCACCCGTGTCAGTAGTATAATATAGGGAAGCATTGTCTGATGAAAATTCTTGTGGACTGTTGGCGCTCAAACTCGAATTCACTTTGGTAAATGTTTTAGAAGTGATTTCATAAATAAACAAATCATTATCGTTTGTGTTGATACTTTTGATCAATGCCAGATACTTTTTATCATCTGAAATTTCTCCAATAGCATATCCATCTTCGTTTTTGTAAATTAATTTCGGCGTAAATGTTGCCACGTCCATCTCATACAAATCTGTATATCGATTGTCACGTTCATTCGAGAGATAGAAAAAACTTTCTTTATCTTTTGCCCATCCAAAGAAGGAAGCTCTCGCGCCTTTTGTGGGCGTCAACTCTTGTGAAGTACCATCTATATTTTGCACGAATAAGTGAAAAATTTCATCACCATTATTGTCCATTCGGTATAAAATGCGATCGTCTTTTGGGAAAAAGGAAATCGCAAATACCGACACACTATCCGATTGTGTAATTGGTGTGTATTCGCCACCATCTGTTGGAATGGTATACATATTATAAATTCCAGAACGATTGCTCGAGATCAATAATTTTGAATTATCTGCAGACAAACTTCCGCTTGTAACGCGTTCGTTGTCCATAATTTGTTCAATTGTATATTTTTTAACGGTTGTTTGTACGGGAGTTTCCTTTTTGCACGCAAAGAACAAAAAACAAATACCACATATAAGACTTATTTTTTTCATGTTGTTAATCGTTTAGTTGGAATGAGGTTGTTTCTTTAAATGGTTTGATATCGATTTGCTCCATGTTGGTACGATACGCGTTCCATTCGTCAGTAAAAAATGTGTTTGTTTGGTCTAATGCATCTTTGAGCGCATCTTCTGCTTGCTGCATCAATTGGCGTTCTGTATCTGTCAATCCCGTTTGGCGCGAACCAACATACCAGCCAGCAGTTCCCATACGTTGCATGACAGTCACTTCAGGATTTCTGGTAATTCCTTGGCGCTTGTCTACTTTTCCTAAATACAACGCAATCACTTCGTCGATACGTTTGATGATATCTTTAGAAGCCTTAATTGCATCTTTGTGTTTTTTCTTGTCTAATTTGCTCAATGTTTTTTGATACGTAGTTGCTGCGTTCTTACTTTCTACCAATTGTTTTACGGCATCTGCAGCAGTTTGCGACATGTCGCTTAGCTTTTTCCCGGCAGCATATGTTTCATCAATATTTTTCTGAGAAACTTTCAAACGTGGGTCACTTGCCACTTTGATGGAAGTCTGCGAAGTTTGATCACCATAGGTAATTTTTAACTCGTATATACCAGGTTTCACGTCCATTCCTCCTGGTTCACGTCTTCGTTTACGAATGGTTCTTGAAGGTCTGTCTGAACCTTTTTCGTCCATTCGCCAATACATTCTGTGAATTCCATTTTCTTTTGGTGCTTTATTTTTTAGGGTGCGAATGAGCTTTCCATTATTAAAAACCTCTAGTTTGATGGAATCCCATTTGACTTTCTTTTCTTCTTTGACTGCCTCATCTTTTGCTTCTTTTTTATCTTTCTTTGCAGGTTTTGGCATTTCTTTTTTGTTGAAATAGTACGAAATCATCGCGCCACCACGTTTGTTTTCGCCATGATACATTGCGTCTGCACCAAAACGACTTCCCGAAGGTTGCTGATACGCAGCTTGATAAGCAGTTGGCGGTTCAAACAATGCAATATTTCTAGACAAAATACTTTGATCACTCGCAATAGCACGCAACGGACGAATATCGTCTAAAACCCATGCTGCTCTACCAAATGTTCCAATTACTAAATCTTGTTCACGTGGCTGAATCACTAAATCTTTGGTGGAAACTGTTGGAAAACCTGCAGTCCATTTTTGCCATTTCGTTCCAGCATCTAAGGAAATGTACAATCCATCATCTGTTCCTAAAAATAGTAAGTTTCTATTTTCAGGGTCTTCCACTATAGATAAGGTATAACTTTCTACATCAGAAGCATCTACAATGCGTTCCCATGTTTTTCCATAATCTGTTGTTCTGTAGGCATACGGTTCGTAATTGAATCTGCGGTAATCATTGGCTACCAGTAAGGCTTCTCCTTGTCGTTTGTTAGAAGCTTTTACTTGTACAATCCAGCTTCCTGCTGGCAATCCTTTTATGTTTTTGGTTACTTCTGTCCATTCTTGTCCTCCATTGCGTGTGATATGAACACGTCCGTCATCTGTAGCTGCCCACAACATGTTTCGCTCTAACGGAGAAGGTTCAATGACTAAAATAGTACAGTGATTTTCTGCACCTGTCGCATCCATGGTAAGTCCGCCACTTTCTGCTTGTTTGAGTTTTTCAGGATCGTTGGTTGTCAAATCTCCAGAAATGATATCCCAA
>JBCCLS010000120.1:0-8021 GCA_039026835.1 Bacteroidota bacterium
AATCGAGTGTCTTATGTTAGCTATTACTTCTATAAATTATAATTCAACGTAAAAATGATATTTCTACCAGGTTCATCAGCAAAATATCTAAAGTCATTTAGATAATTTCGGTAACTATTGTCTAATATGTTTTGAACTGTGATGCCACCGTTAAATTTTTTCCATTCAAAATTCCATGACAAATCAAGTAGAAAGTATCCTTCAGGCGCATCAGTAAAGTCAAATATTTCAGATTGCGTTGTTACTTGTACTGCGCCACTTCCTAAATCTTCTAACGAAATTGTTCTTGGTGCTTGAAATTGTTCAAACGTATAATTAGGTTTAATAGACCATGTGGAATTATCAAACACTAAAAATTCACCTTGATTCCATTGCAATTCTAAATTTGTATTAATTGGTGGTTGGTAAATTAGCGGTTCATCTTCTCCAATATTTTTAGACCATAAATAACTAAATCCGTATGTCATGTTTAGACGTTCTGAAAGTTCTTGCTTCCATGTGTAATCTAAGCCTAAAAACATCGCATCTGCTTGATCTATAAAGAAAGCAGTATTTGGACCTCCAAAACCTTGTGTAACGCCAATAGGACGCTCAAAAACAAAATTATCTATATAATGTGCATACGTCGTTAGAATATGTGTGCCACCATTTTTATCAATTCGAAATTCATTGGAAAATTTATATCCACGTTCTAAATCTACATCACTATCTTCTAGCAGCGTTACATTACTCGTACTTGGAACTCCGTTAGTATCGGTAAATCGTAACAAACCAAATACAGAACGTGGTCCATGTTGTCCAAAACTGTAAAGTTCTGCCACATTTGGCGTACGGAAAGCAGAACCAATATTAGTTTTTGCGCTAATATCGTTTGATAATTTCCAAGAATATCCTAAGGAAGCAGTAAAGTTTGTAAATGTGTAATTGTCTCTAAAAATAGCTTGGTTGGGCTCACGACCTCGCACATCGTTGGTTTCTACATCAAAACGCGCTCCTATTTCAAGATACTCTTTCCCAAATTTGAATTTTTCAATTACAAAAGCACTCAAACGATCTGTGTTGTAGTTGGGAATAAACGCCAAATTAAACGTACCAGGATTGTTGTCGTTATTTTGTGTAAAATATTGTAATCCAATAAAACCATCAAAACCTTTCCAAGTTGGGTGTTCCCACTCTAATTGATAATCAAAAGTGAGTAAGTCTAAATCAATAATTGGACGTTCTTCATTGCGTCGCACATCAAATTCTCTTCTTTGATTCAACTGAATTCCTGTTCTAAAACTGAGTTTTGCATCCTCAGCATACTTCCAATCTACTTGTCCTTTAATAAAGTGATGTTCTGTTTCCTGATTTGGTTCTCGAATGTTGTATGAGAAAGATTCTGTAAAATTAGGTATATCTGTATTAAATGCATTTACCAAACTTTGAAATCCTTCTACAAAAGATGCACGCAGCAATCCCAAGTCTTGATTGATATAATTGTAATATAGCTTAATGTCAAAGTCATTTTTCTTGTGTCGCACTCCAAGCCCAAATGAGTTTTCTTCTTTTCCAGTATTCGTTAAATTATAGTCAGGTGCTTGTCGGTCTCCTATTCTTGTGTAATTACCATTGAAAAAATAACTCCAGTTTTCAGTTCCTTGTCCTAAAGACACATTTGTATTATATCCTCTTCCATTTGTCTCATAACTAGCACTTATATTTCCATAAAACGGATTGTCAAGTGTCAATGGATTGGGTTCTATGAGAATTACGCCACTTAGCGCTTCAGGACCAAATCGTACACCAGCAGCACCTTTAATCACAGTAATTTTATTCGCAGCGTTGATATCTATTTCTGGAGCGTGATCTGTGCCCCAGTTTTGAAATGCATGCTTTATTCCGTTATTTAAAATTAAGATTCTATTACCTGATAATCCCTGAATTACAGGGATTTGAACATTTGTTCCTGTAGAAGTGAATGTTACACCATCTACTTTTGCCAATGATGCAGCTAAGGTTCCTGTAGGAACACTTTTAATATCTTCTTTACTCAACGTAACTTGTGCAATAGTCTCAGTACCTTTTTCTTTACGCTTCTCACCTTGTACTGTAACTTCACTTAAAGAAGTTAAATCTTCAGACAAATAAAAGCGAGCTGTGGTTCCACGTTTGTATCGCTGCTGATTGGTAGTTTTACTTTTGTATCCTAAGCAAGATATGACAAGTACATACGTGTCTGGACAGGAATTCTTAATTGTAAAATTTCCGTTTTCGTCAGTAATGGCATACTTTCCTGTACCTTTCACTAAAATGGTTGCATACGAAACAGGTGTTTCTTTTTTCTCATCTAAGATTGTCCCACTAATGCAACAATCACACGTAGTCTTTTGTGCTAAACATGTAAGTGAATAAAAGGAAAAAAATATGTAGACCAAAAATTTAGTGTTCATTGTGAGAATACCTTTAAAATTGTACCAATGGATGTACGATTCAATGGGCATTTCCATAGAATCCTTCCATTTAGTGCGCGAAGATACGCTTAATTAGACTAATTACAAATAAAAACAAGGATGAAAATTTAAAAAAAGAGTTCTAATTTGTGAAGAATTGTGATCGATTAAAAAAATGGTTGACTACACTATCAATTTGTGGGGTTTTTCAGTACAAATTATACCTAAATAACGTGAGTTCGACTTAAAAATCACTATATAATTTAAATCGAACTCACGTTACTTTAGGATTGTAAAAAAATGTACAAGTACGATCATTTTTACATCAATACTGGAAATGGATAGGCTTCAATTACATATGGTTTGTCAACACCATTCGCATTTTTTAAAGCATTTTGCCCTAATGAGTATGGCGCATTTTGTGGCTGTAAAATGCCAATAGCCTTTAAAAAGGTAGTATTGTATGAATCATCTGCCATAAAGCATCTGGATTTATATTTGCTTTGCATGTTGGTTTTCCAATCATAACAATCTGCAATAATATCATTGCTGTCCATGCTTGGATTTTGTTTTTGCAACGTAGTTCCCATGACAAAAGCTTCATCTAAGGTTGCTTCTTTCATTCCTAAGTTAGCAATATAAGTTGCAGACACCATTCCCGTACGATCGTGTCCACTTGCACAATGCACATAATAAATATCTAAAGTACTTTTGTCTACAGTACTTGCCATCGCAGTTTTTAGTTCTTTAGTCAAATCGGCTAAATCTTGTCCAATCAAGTCTGGCTGAATATTCCAACGACACCACTGCCCTTTTTTATTACTGTTATTTAATCCAGGAAGCTGTGTTGGTGTTAACGGAAACCACGTTTTAGTTTCCATAGATGGCGCGCCTGTATTTCCAAATGAATAATATTCATCTGCCCAAATATACTCTTCTGCTTCTGATAATAAAGAAATGTCATGCAAATTATAAGAACCCATTGCTGGCGCAATAGAAGCTGCTTTGCAAGCATCTATAATTGCCTCTTCCAATGCTGTAAAATCTATCAACTGATTCCCGCTGACTTCTTTCCCTAATGGAGAATTACCACGTACCAATAGATTTTGATTTTTGGCATCATAATCTACAATATATACTTGTGAAGGACTCAAAACCTGCGCAACACTAGGATGTACGGGCGGATTGGCTTCTGTGGGTACAATAACTTCAATGATGGAAGTATCATGTTCTGTTCCTGTCCCTGAGGTTGGAGGTGAAAACATTGATGGATTGTCTCCTTGTGCCATTTTTCCTGTTACTTGCCAAATAAAAGAGCTTGATGCTGCCAAAACAAAGCAAATATTACATTGTGAACTTGTATTACTAAATGCATTGGAAGCAAATGTTGCATCTACAAAAGCATTGACATATTGCCCATTTGCGATAGTAAATTCAATGGTGTCTCCACCTTTTCCTGTAATACTTGTAACAGGTTTTCCTCCTTTAGGAGTCAGCGTTGCAGTAGAATATTTTTGCAATTGAAGTGTACAGCTAGTAATGCTGTTGTCTATTTTTAATGAGTATGTTTGAGTGTTTGACATGATACGAATGTGTTAAGTTATTGATATATTCTTTTTCAAAAGTATCGATACCAAATCATGGATTGATGCGTAATTTTACGCATTTTATTAATTCGAATAAAATTCACCTAGCGTTTTGCTTACAAATATGGAAGAACTAAGTGTCAAAACTTTCTACTCCAACAACCTATATATTGTAGTTCCTGCAAGTAATAATCGTATTTTTATTTCAGTAGGAAGTTGGTCAAATTCACCTTTTGACAAAATAGTTGTTTGTATGACTTTCCAAGCGTTTAACACTTTTTCTGTATGTTTTGCATCAAGTAGTGCTGCATCAATACCTGAAGCTAAACTGTAGATAAGCAGTAGTTTTTGAGCTGTAAATCGTTGCGTGAAAGCATTCGTACCCAATTCGTCTATTATAGCATTGGCAATCTTTGTATATGCTGTTTGAAACTTAGTAATATCCAACACATATTCTTTATAATTTTCCAACACACGCACCAAAGAAGCACACTCCAACCCTACCCGATAATACCGAAAAGAATCTGGTGTGAGTTCTTCTATTTTTTGAAGTGAATTACGATCGTCCGCTGTTGCATACGACCAAATAAGAGGTAATTTCTCAGTAGAAGCTTCCGCATCTTCATCTTCTGATTCTTCAGTTTGATATTGTTGAATGTTCAGCAACTCGTTTTGATAACGTTCTTCTTGTGTGATCTGATACAACGCTTCAATACCTGCAAATTGCATCCCAAAAAGCCAGTCGTTTTGCGCTAACGTATGATCAGGATTTTCGAGGAGTTGCGCTGCAATTTCACGCAAAAACTGTATGACATTTGCTTTGGTGAGTTGCGCTTGCAAAACAGGTTTTTTCAAATTGAACTTTACTGCAGTTTGATACCGATCTTTAAAATCGATCGGAATTCCTTTGCCGCGAGTGTCGTGTGCATAATAAATATAGTTTGTATTCTGCAACCACAATACTTGTAGTGGATTGTCTTTTTGGGCACCGCGAACTGCAAATGGTCGTACATTGTCTTTGGTTGAATTTTTAGTAATCTGCTGTACTTTCCACGATTTGCCACGATTATTGGTGGTCCACTGCTCTATCTCAAAAACACTGTCTCTTTTGACTGAAAGATACACCGTATTTGGTGTTTCATGATCGATGACAATGCCGCCTGCATAATGCGGTTCAGGTTCTTGTGTATTTTTTCTTGTTTTTGGAAACCATCCACCTGCATTGATGATATCGTAGCTTTTCCATTGATTGTTGGTAAATGTCGCATACGCGTAAATATGTGTGTCTTCGTCTGGAAACTTTGCATATGTCACAATCGGATGTCCATCTGCATCTTGCGCAATATCCCAATTCCAAGATTTTACAGTATCCGATTCGAAAATTACATCCAATTCCGATTGTAAAACGGGCAACTGCGACACCTCTTTTATCTTTTGTCCGTTTGCCTTGTAAAAAGCGCCATTTTCATAGTACATATAATACAATCCGTTCTTGGCTTCTTTCGTGGGATGTCCGTCTGTAAAGGTAAAATGAATTTTAGAAACACCGTCTGAGTAGACTTTGGTATAAGGTGCTTTTTGGTTGGTAGTTTCATCAGGCATGAACAAAATTTTTCCCTTTGACCATGTTTTTCCGTTATCGGAAGAAACTGCATAAGAAGGTTTTAAGAACGTTCCGCGCCAAAATAGATAGATGTTTCCATCTTCTTGCGACAATCGCACAGGATTGGTATACGTGTGATGCAGTACACTTGCATTGCGATATTTTGTAGTATCATTTAAAAACAACTCTTGCACTGGCGACCACTCACTGATGTCTTCTGGTTGTGTAGAAGTTCGCATGTATAACGGACGCGCTTCTTGTAAGTGTGTATTGAAGAAAACTAGCAGTCGTCCTTCATCATCTACTAAAATTGTAGGATTGTCGTGATCGTCAATTTCTAAATTGTCATAAATTACTTTAGAAGCAATCTGCTTGGTTTCGTGATCGTAAAAGCCAATATGTACATCGCCATAATTATCAATCCAACCAGCATATGTCCGTTTGTGTTTTCCTTCAAAATACACAGCTCTCGGATCGGAAAACCAACTCCACACACCATTAAAGGTCATTGATTGATAGTTTTCTGAAGAAGTTGCATCCGATTGTAAGATTGTATGTTCAGACTGTTCTTGCGCATTTACATTCGCGCCAAGCAAAAAAACAGAAAAAACTAAACCAAAGAAAAATTTCATAGCACAAACCTAATCAATATTCACGAATGACGCTACAATATAGCATTCGCTGTCAGCAAAATATAAAAAAGTTTGTAACAAGAATTGCGGTATTTCGTCATGAAGGAAACTAATATATTTATGAAATCTTTTTTACTCCCCACTTTTTTTGTGCTTTTTGTGACACTAAGTTTTGGCCAAAATCGCACACAATTTTCCAAACAAGAAATCTTAAACGATTTGCAGTATTTGTACACTTCCTTACAGGACACACATTATAATTTGTATTTGTATACTACCAAGACAGCATTTGATCAAAATTACCAATCTGTCAAAAATTCCATTCAAAATGATTCTTTGAGTCTTTTGGAAACTACAAATGCGCTGCAGCGTGTCATTGTAGCTGCGAATAACGGACACACAGAAATAGAATTCCCGGCACAATCCTACAGAAGGTATGGTGATAATGGCGGGACTGTTTTTCCTTTGGAAATTGCTTTTGAAAACGGATCGTATTTTGTTCGAAAGAATTGGTCTGATGAACAGAAAATTGAAGTTGGTTCTAAAATTTTGAGTATCAACGGACGTTCCATGGAAGCAATACTTGCTAAAATATATCCGCAAGTTTCCGCAGAACGTCTCTATTTTAAACATGCAAAAATTGAAGTCTACTCCTTTCCGCGATATTATTGGCAAGTGTTTGGGGAAGAAACCGAATTTACGGTGGAAATCGCTTCTAAAAATAACAGACAAACCTACACACTGAACAGCATCAACCTTATTGAAGATTTTGAAATGAAACGCAAGGAAGTACTGAACGCAAGTATGCAACTTAGCTTTTACAGGCGTACTGCGTATTTGAATCCTGGAGATTTTGGAGGTGATGAACCCGCATATCAGCAATTTATTGATGATGCGTTTGCGCAAATACAACTTGAGAATGTGAGCAATTTGATTATTGATCTGCGTAACAATGGCGGTGGAAATGATTCCTTTAGCGATTATTTGGTTTCGTATATTGCAGACAAACCGTTCCGTTGGACTTCAAAATATGAAGTAAAATCGAGTGCCATTTTAAAGAAACACATTCGCGCATCTAAAAATTCCAATAGTGAATTTTCGCGAGCAATCTTATCACATAAAAATGGAGATGTTTTTGAGTATACTTTCAAAGAACAGCAGCCGCAACCGAAAGACAAACGTTTCAAAGGCATGGTGTTTGTATTGGTCAACCGACAATCGCATTCACAGGCAACTGTCACCGCAGCACAAATTCAAGATTATAAATTTGGAGTTATTATTGGGGAAGAGACGGGCGAATACAGTTCTTTGTGTGCTTCGCAATTGAAATACAAACTCCCAAATACGAACATTGAAGTAAAGGTTTCCAAAGGATTTATGCGACGTATCAACGGTACAGTTTCAAAAAAAGGCGTACAACCAGATGTAGTGATCCAAGATCATTTGGTAGATGAAAAAGATGAAATACTTACAGATGTTTTAGGCATTATTCGACAGTTAAATTAACGCAAGTTCAATGTAATCAATTCATTACACAATTGATTATTTTTCAGTGAATTATAAACCACATATTGATTTCTTAAGTCTAACTTACATTAAATTAACGTGAGTTTAAGATAAAACACAACAGTGGCTATATCTTTTCCGCAGTGTAGCAGGGATTTTTCGTTAAAAATTTCTGAAACAATGGAAGAAATTTAGAAAAATTCATGCGGTTTTGCTTTTTCTCCAAAAAAGAAAAAGCAAAAACACCTCTGGAAAAGCGCAC
>JBCCLS010000121.1:0-8002 GCA_039026835.1 Bacteroidota bacterium
CGATTTTATGACACACGTTATAGAACTGACAGTATAATATTACAAACTATTTTCTACATATAGAAATTTTATGTAGAATAATTTCGTAAAATAATGAAAATAATCGACAGAATACTCATCTTTATCAGACACAAAAACCTAAGTATGCGTGCGTTTGATAAGTCAATAAATGCAGGAAGTGGCTACATTAGCAAGCAAAATAAATCGAAAGCTTCTGTAGGTAGTGATGTTATAGAAAGAATTCTCTACAGGTATCCTGACTTAAATGCACTTTGGTTGCTTAAAGGTGAAGGGGAAATGCTTGTGCGATTAACCGAAGAAGAGCGAAAAGAAGACAGCAAAGAGCCTTCTGAAATTTATAGTTTGCTCGATAAAATGATTGATGATAAAATTGAATCTGCAATGAAGCGACATACAAAAGCATTGTTAGATAAATTAGACAGCTTTCCAACAATGGAAGACATCAGAAGAGAAATTGAAAAATCACAAAAAAACGCATAACTACTACTAGTTACAGGTCTTATTTCTATCTAGCAATACATTATTTTCCACAAAAATTCCCTATAAAATTGAGAATCAACGGTATATAATTCCCGTCTTTTCAGAAAAAACTCTATATCTTTCATAAAAATGTGTATATTTACGATTCGAGGAATTTGTGCTGATTTACTGTCAGTATAAGTGACGTTTTTGTGATTTTAAAACTATTTTCTATGAAAATGGAATTTTTCATACCTTAACTTCGATACAAAATGAAAATAATCGACAGGATAATTGAGTTCATCAAGTATAAAAATATGAGCATGCGCGCCTTTGATATTTCAATCAAAGTGGGCAACGGCTATACAAGTAAACAATCAAAATCAGGTGCTTCTATCGGAAGCGATGTGTTAGAGCGAATTATCGATACCTATCCTGAGCTGAATCCGCTTTGGCTTATTACTGGAAAAGGTGATATGACGATTCCTATCAAAAAATCTGGAGAACCCACACCTGATTATGGAGAGACAATTGATGAAATTTTAGAGAATAAAATCAAACGTATTGTACAAGATCAACTCAAAGATTTTAGTGACAAATTGGAATCTTTCCCAACATTAGATCAAATTAGCAAGGAGATTCAAAAGAATCTTCGCGGAGAGTAGTTATTTCAAAATTTTATACAACACGGGCTTACTAGGCGTAGCATCATTTTCAAAAGGTGCAATTTGTATGTTTACATAATACGCGCCATCTTCAATACTGTTGGCAACATAAATAAATTCTGTGATTGTCGCCTGCATCCGTATGGTGCCTGCTGTATTCCAAAACGCATTGTGCGCTAACAATTTCCCTTCGTCTTTTTCCTTATCAACACTTGGCAAATCTATAAGTAAATGCTCAATGCCTTTGTCGCGAAGGTATATTGCTGCGTCTTCCTCTAAATACGGCGGATTGCTGTGCGAATACTGTTTGTTGCGTTTTTCTTTGAAATTTGGCAATGTACGAATGATGATGGCTTCGCGCTTTTTATTTCCGATGATCGATTGCAATTGCTTTTTAGAAATCACAAAATCATCTCCTTTTTTTTCCAGCGCTACGGTGATGAGTTCCGCATAAAAGAAAAATTGTTGCAACTGCTGATTGATGGAATGCACTTCTTTCGTAATATGTCCCACACATTCCGTATGCGTTCCATGCGCGTGTGGATTGAAATAAATGTTATTAAAATTGACATCACCACCTTCTGCAACGCTGCCTACCCAATTATCAAATCGTACAGGTTCAATTTTTGGAGCGGCTACATACCACGCATTTACATTGTCTTCCGAGGCTCGCAACGGAATAGAAATATCTAACGGTTTTGCTAAATCTATTTGGTGTTTAACGGTTTTGCGTTGTATGGTACATATCATATTGTAAAAATACGAATTGATTTTTTCTTATCTTGACAAAGATTATGAAAAAACCTTTTTATCGTAAGAGATTATTTCAATTTGTTTTTCTCCTATTTTTAGGATCATTATTCTTTTCTGGCTGGCTACTCTCAGAAAATGGTTTTTTGGGGTTTTTTATGTTTATTTTTATAGGATTCCCGCTTAATTCTTTATTATTATTTTTTACAATATTTGTGTCATCCGATTAAATTATAAAAAAATCGGCCGCAATGCCATCACAGAGAAATTTTCCTTTTTGGGTAGTTTTGATGATGTTTTTTTCTTGTTGTAATGTTTCTTCGCGAATATACTTTGTAGTTGTTTTTTGAGTGTGCTGTACATAACGTTCGCCAAATTCTTGTTGAATGTACTCGAGTGAAATTCCCCAAATTGTACGCAATCCTGTCATGACATATTCGTTGTACTGATCGTCTTTGGAAAGCTGTTCTGTAGTCATAGGAAGTATATCTGACTCCAGACTTTTGATGTATTTTGGATTGTTTGAAACATTCCAGCTACGTGTTTGTTTTTGAAACGAATGTGCGCTCGGACCAATGCCTAAATAACTATTTCCTTTCCAATAGGAAGAATTGTGCTTCGAGAAATAATCAGGTTTTCCAAAATTAGAAATTTCATAGTGAACATATCCGTACTTTTCAGCCGCAGCGACCAACATATTAAAATGTGTAAGCGAATCTTCTTCTGAAATATCTCTATATGTTCCTTGGCGAATGAATTTCTCCAACGCTGTCTTCGGTTCTACCGTCAGTGCGTAACTTGAAATGTGATTAATTCCAAAGTTAAACACCGTTTCCAAATTAGTATTCCATTCCTCCAAGGTCATATCGGGAATTCCGTAAATTAAGTCTACCGTAATATTGTCAAAATACTGCGTTGCTACCTTAAGACAGGCTTTGGCTTCTTCGCTGTTGTGTGCACGATTCATTAGCGATAAATGTGCATCAAAAAACGACTGAATGCCAATACTCAATCGGTTTACAGGTGAATTTGCTAATTCTATAATTTTTGCTGCCGATAAATCGTCTGGATTTGCTTCTAAGGTAATTTCAGGTGCTTCAGAAACCTTGTAAAAAGTATACACTGTAGTTAACAACTGATTGATTTCTTCTAACGAAAGTACACTTGGTGTCCCGCCTCCAAAGTAAATAGTTTCTACAGTTGTATCTGCCAATGCTGACTGTCGCAATTGCAATTCTTTCTGAATGGCAAGTAGCATGCGATCTTTCTTCGCGAATGACGTAGAAAAATGAAAATCACAATAGTGACACGCTTGCTTACAAAATGGGATATGTATATAAATTCCGGCGATAGTCTAAAAATTTTGATGTATGTTTTGTTTGGGTTTTGTGAAATCAACAATGTTGCGTCTTCCTGTATAAATCAGCATGAAACTTTAAAAATTTAGTAGTGCTTAATGCACTTTTAAAACCTTTAAAGCGATTTGCAAAAATACACTTTTCAACGGTAGCAATCTAGTATTGTGATTTTACAAAAAGCGCTGGATTTATGGCCTCCAACGAGTCTCTATTTTTTTGTGTAATGTATCTTGCATCTACCACAATTTGTTCAATCGTTTCTAAATTGGCTACCGAATATGGAATTTCAGTCATAGGATTGTCGTAGATAAAAATATCTGTAATGCCTTTCAAAGTCGTTAATTCATTTGGAAATGTTTTCAAGCGATTTCCATCTAAAAACAGCCGTTGCAAACTATCTAAATTTTGAAAAGAAGTGGGCAAGTCCTCCAGTCGATTGTTGCTAAAATTAGCATATTGCAGTATTTCTAAATCACCAAAAGACTGTGGTAATTTTTGAATGTTGTTGTCGTGAACATTTAAGTTTCTGAGATTTATCAGAAATCCCATATTTTCTGGCAAGGTTTCTAATTGTGCATGATGCGCAGATAAAATTACCAACTGTGAACAATTTGCCACCTCAACAGGAATGTTTTTCAATTTTGTGTAAGAAGCATCCAACATTTGTAAACATTGTAGATTTTGGAGGCTTTTGGGTAAGCGTGACAATTCAAAATTTCGAGCAATATTCAACAGTTTTAAATTGCGCAATTCACCGATTGCTTCTGGCAAGGTTTCTAGTTGATTTAAACCCAAATCCAAGATGAGGAGCTGATTTAGCAACTTTATATTATCTGGTACTTCTTTAATCCCACATTTATCTAAAATCAGAATTTTCAAATTTGGTAGTTGACTGAGCGTAGCCATCGTTTCTTCTATGTTTGTAAATGGATTGGAAGTCAGATCCAAGATTTGCAAATTCTTAAATTGTGTGATCGATTTTGGGAGTTTTTTGTAGGTGTTGAATGAAAGATTCAATTGATACACCGAATCTTTATATGGCAACAAGGATTCTATATCTCTTGTTCTTGGCGCTGATTTAATTTTGTCTATAATGACTAATTCTGTGCGATCGTATTTTTTGAAGGGAAACAACTCAAAGTCATGACAATTGTTTTTAAGAATTGCTTCCAATTCTCCTTCTGTCAACGCTGGAATCTCAAACTGCGCTACTTCTTCGTATTTCAATCTATTTCGCATCAGCGCTTTCATCAACAGCGAATCTTGCTCAAAACCGCGATCTTCCAAAAAAGCCGTATCCCAAATAGCGCCTTCTTTATTGTTTCCAAAATACTTGGAGAAAATCATATAATAATAACTGGTGCCAATATCTTCGTACGTTCCTGGCATACGCGTACGTAGTTCGTAAGCTTTTGCTGCTATATCAAACTTTTTTGCCAAAAAAGCCGTATTTCCTTTCCACAATACTAAAAAAGGATTCTTTCCTTTTTGCTGAATGATCGTTTCAATATCTGCCAATGCTTCCTCAAACCTATTTGCCTTTAAGTAAGCCTGAAAACGAGACATAATTGCAATAGCATTTTCAGGTTTTTTCTGGATATGCTTGTTTAAATCTGCGATAATCTGCTCCAAATCTAAAGGCGTTACATTGGTTCCGATTTTGGCTCTAGAATAATACGCTTCTATGTCATCGGGGTTTCGTTTGATATGTTCATCAATATATTCTTTCGCTGCACTCCAATCTTTGACTCTCAGAGCTTCTTGGAACTTTACGATCAATTCTTCATTACTCAATTGCTTCTCACAAGCAAGGAATACAACAGTGAAAAGTGCCACAAATACAAAATGTAAAAGTTTTGAAAATTTCATTTTTTAACTCTGTTTTCATTTTGCTTTACAAAACTTGCCCAGCCCGAATAACTTTTTCCAACTTCCACACGACCTGAATTGTAAAAATGACACACAGCTGCTGCCAAACCATCTGTGGAATCCAGATTTCGAGGCAATGTTTTTAAATGAAGAAGACTTTGCAACATTTTGGCAACTTGTTCTTTACTCGCGTTTCCGTTTCCGGTAATTGCCATTTTTATTTTTTTAGGAGAATATTCAGTGATCGGAACTTCGCGTGACAATCCGGCTGCCATGGCTACACCTTGCGCACGACCAAGTTTCAACATGGATTGTACATTTTTTCCAAAGAAAGGTGCTTCAATCGCAATCTCGTCCGGATGATAAGTATCAATCAATTCTACGGTGCGTTCAAAGATCAATTTTAGCTTTAAATAATGGTCTTTGTATTTTTGCAATTGCAATTCATTCAACTGTAAAAATTGCATTTTTTTACCAACAACTTTGATCAAACCAAAACCCATGATGGTAGTTCCTGGATCAATTCCAAGGATGATTTTTTCTGTTTTTACTGGCTTTTTTTCCTGATTCATCTATCTCAAACGGTATCATTATCACGAAAATACACTCCATGACAAATTTGTTTTCCGAAATGCTTTACTTTGCACTATGCAGACTTCGGGTTCACACAAAACTAAACAATTCTTTGCGTTAGCTATAAAAGTAGCGATACTTATTGGTGCTGCCTATTTTATTTATAATAAATTAGTGAACAATCCACAATTAGATTTTGATACGTTTGTAAAACAACTTACACACTCAAATTTGTTGCATCCACTAGTGTTGTTGGGACTTTTATTAGCTACTTGCTGTAATTGGTTTCTTGAAATTGTAAAGTGGAAAACCTTAGTAAGCATGTTCAAATCAATTTCTCTTTGGGAAAGTACCGCACATACACTCGGTGGATTGACCGCTTCCTTGTTTACACCTAATCGCGTGGGCGAATATGGAGCGAAAGCGTTATACTTCCCAAGTGCAGAGCGAAAACGTGTATTAGGTTTAAATTTTCTTGGAAACTTTGCACAATTACTAGTCACCATTGTTTTTGGATTGACTGGCTTTGCCGTATTTATTATAGAGTTTGGTGTGGAGTTACCTTGGGTTAAAATTTGGCGAGCTGTGTTTATTTTGTTGCTTATTGCGAGTATTTTTCTTGCGATTGCAAAACAGCGAATCATTCAGTTCAATGGTTTTTCATGGGAACGTATTCGTACGTTTATTAAAAGTGTTTCTGTGGAATTGCACCGAAAGAATTTGCTGTTTTCCATACTTCGATATGTACTTTTTTCTCATCAATTTTATGTATTGTTGGTCTGTTTTGGATGCAACACTTCATATGGTTTGACCATGAGCACTATTACAGCCATGTATTTGATTACTTCTTTGATTCCGATGTTATTTATTTTTGATGTGGTTGTAAAAGGAAGTGTTGCCGTATGGCTTTTTGGGTACCTCAACATTCCCGAATTAAGCATTCTTTCTGTAGTTTCTTTGATGTGGATTCTTAATTTTGTCATCCCGAGTATTGTGGGAAGCTATTTTGTATTGTATTTTTCTCCTGTACAAACAACCGAAAAAACCATTGCTTCATGATCTATTGGTTGTTAATTGGTGTCAGTTCAGGATATCTATTATTAATCCTAAGTCTGTACTATGGCTTTGCGAAAATTCCAACGGTAAAAAAAACACAATTTACAGAAACTACCACTGAATTTTCAGTAATCATTCCCTTTCGGAACGAAGCAACATATTTACCAAAATTATTAGCTTCGATTGCAGGTTTACAGTATCCTAGACACAAAGTTTCTTTTTGGTTTGTAGATGATGCTTCAGAAGATGATTCAGTAGCCATCATAGAAAAATTCTGCCAAGAAAATCCAACATGGAACATTCATATTTTAAAAAATAACCGCGTATCCAATTCGCCCAAAAAAGATGCTATTTCCACAGCCATTTCACAAATAGAAACCAATTGGATTGTTACTACTGATGCTGACTGTATCTTACCAATACATTGGCTTACATATTTACATCAAGAAGTGATCACAAATCAACCCAAAATGATTGCAGCACCCGTGACTTATAAAGAAGGAAAAACATTCTTCCATTACTTTCAACTTCTCGATTTTTTGAGTCTGCAAGGAACTACAATTGGGAGTTTTGGTTTGGGCATTCCTTTTATGTGCAATGGTGCCAATATTGCCTATCAAAAAGAAGCGTTCTTGCAAGTCAACGGATTTTCAGGCAATGACAGTATTGCCAGCGGCGATGATGTTTTTTTACTAGAAAAGTTCGTCCAAAAGTGGCCTGACAAAGTAGTGTATCTCAAATCAAAAAGTGCGTTGGTCACTACCTATGCTGTGGAAACTTGGGACGCTTTTGTTTCTCAGCGCATTCGTTGGGCTTCCAAAAGTGCCAATTATACGCTTGTAACAGGAAAAATCATTGGCATCTTTGTTTTATTGATGAATTTGCTGTTTTGTGTTTTACCTTTGCTTTTCTTTACTCCTATTTCTTGGGAATCAATTTCTATAATTTTCATTTCAAAAATTGCCGTAGACAGCTTATTATTACTTCAAACACTACAGTTTACACAACAAAAAATCAAGCCACTTTATATCTTTATCAGCGGATTTATCTATCCATATACTACAGTTTTTATTTTCTTCAAATCCTTATTTTCTAGCTATACGTGGAAGCAGCGGACTTTCAAAAAATGAGAAAATTTTCTTAATGTTTTGGAAAAAAGTTTTTTGCGACTTAATTTTCAGTCTGAAGAGATTCAATATATAACCAATTTTACCAAACCATGTACACCACACCAACTTGGAATATTTTCCA